>JAYUBV010000340.1:0-5653 GCA_043740655.1 Pseudomonadota bacterium
GGCGCGTGCGCGGTTTCTTTCGACGTATCGGGCGAGGGTAATGGCGGCAAATACGCGGTAACCGGCGGAACTGAAGGAATGATGCAGGCCGACGCGCAAGGTAAGGGGGCGATTCAGGCCAATCCTTTTTCGGGTAACGTCATCGACTCACCGCAATCCGGCTCAGGTCAGCTGACTCACCCGACATTCTTCAAAACAAAAAATGGAACCACTCCGTGCAGCGTGAACGTACATCTGCAGGATCCGCGAAGTCCGATTCCAGAACACTACCGAACGGCAATACAGATCATGGGGAAATGTCTGCGCCAAACCGCGCTGCTCATTAGTCCTGTCTTCGATCGTATGTTCCAGGACATGAACCCGGCGCTGGCGCAGCTGCTCCAGCAGAAGTTTTTGGACATACACTAAGTCCCCGATGGTCTTATTGCGGTAAGAATACGGCGCGCACGCCGCGGAAATCGTAATTCTTTCTCGCTCCGCCGCGATTCCAGCGGTCCATGTAGTTAACCAAGGCTAAGTCATTTAGCGTATTGATCTTCACTTCCGGCCGTTTCCAATCGGACTGGTACCTACAGACCAATCCCATCCCCTGCAGATTGGTGAGCCCCATCGCGCGCGAGAACTTCGCCATATCAAAATCGTCGCGTCGCGTGGCCAGAATGAAGGCCTCCTGATCTCCGGGACTAACGTATACTTCCGCCTTAAGGCCCGCCCTGCGGACCGTCTCCAAAATCGACGAGCTGACTTCACTAAGCGTCATGCGGTCGACGTCCTGCGCGGAAAATGCCGGGCCCGACTGAATGGCGATGAAGCCATCTGGATTCAATCGCTGCTTCAAATGCGAGTAGAACTCAGCGGAATACAAACGGGCAAGCGAGAGGTTCTTCGGGTGCGGGAAGTCCAACAGAACCACATCGAACTTTTCCGAAGACTGACGAATCCACTGGAAGGCATCTCCCACGATGGGCTGAAACCGAGGATCGGAAAACACTCCGGCGTTTAATTTCACGAGGTGCGGATTGTGTTTCGCCACCATCATTACCGCGGGATCCAACTCGACCTGCGTCACTTTTTCCATAGTACGGTAAGCAAGTAGATTGCGGGCGGCGAGCCCGTCGCCTCCGCCCAGAATTAGCCCGGTGCGAGGTTTACCCCCAAAAAACTCAACGGCGGTAAGTGGAATGTTTGCCAGGCAAAGGTGGTAAGTCGTTTCGTCGAGGCTGGAAAATTGGACCATGCCGTCCAGGTAAAACACGCGGTGGATTTGATTAGGATAGAACGATCCGTTCCCCAGCTCCTCCGTCATCACGATCTTTTGGTAAGGCGATTGGTACTGGAACAAAACTTTGAAGTCGGAGGCAGTTTCCCGGCCGGGATTCATGACAAAGCGGGAAACCGCGTTGCCGCCACCGACCAATAGACCAAATACTGCGGCAGCGGCACCCCACCCTTCCCAACCACCCAGGGCGACTAGCGCGGCTCCGGCAAAGGCAAATGACAAGACAAAGCAGAAGAAACCGGTCAGTTGGTAGCCGTACATTGGCAGCAGGTAAAGATTGAAGACCAGGGCAAAGACAAATGCGGAACCATAATCGATGAGAAAAAGTTCCCCTAAACGAATGGGACCTTCCTTAGAGCGCAGTCGTAACATTAACGGCATGCTCGCCCCGGCGAGTAACCCCGCCGTAACGACGAGGGTAAGCGGCATGAACTCGCGGTTTCCGAGCCAACTCACTCCCACCCTCAGAACAGGAATCATGGTACCGACCAAAACCGTCAGCGCGAGGGCCAATGCGATGACGAGCTTTTCCGAAGTCTCTTTCGTCCAGCTGGCAATCAGAGCGCCCACGCCCATGCCGCCGAAATAGAACGCCAAGTTCACCGAGTAGTAGATGGAATCTTCGTTGAATGCGGTGGACCAGAAGCCGGAGATTAGCGTTTGCGCGACAAAGCCGCAGCCGCTAATCGCTAGGCACAGAAGGTAGAGATGACGTTGGGTTAGCATATTAAAATCCGAAGAACGCTTGCTGCATGGCTTCCTGCCACACATCTGCTTGCACGAAAAAAAGAGAACCGGCCGCAAACGCCACTACGGCGAGGAGGGGTACGAGCGGGTTCTTGATCTCAGCCTTAAAACGAGCCCAACCCCACAGGGCCACGCAGGCATTGATTAAGGCGACCAGTCCGGCCACGCGGAACAAGCCCAGTCGGGGCGCTAAGAAAAGCGGAAACAGGATGCCACCCAGAAAACCACCCGCAAAATCTACCGCGAGAAGTTCGGCGATCCGTTTCTCCCGGTGCAGCCAACGGTTCAGAAATGGAATTTCGAGTCCGACGAGGAAACCCAGGCCCACGCTGAAACCGAACACAAAATACACGGGGTACCAGCCCTTATAATAAACGGTGTAAAGCAGCGGTAACGCGACGGTGCCGAGTAGCGACAGCAAGCTTTCGACGGTCAGGAATGCGGTAGCGCCGTTGCCAAACCACCGGTTGAGTTTTCGGTGGTCAGCTACCCACGAGCCTAAGCCCATCGCCAGCATCATCGACGAAAATACGAGCGAGTACTGGTAAATCGACCCGCCCCACAAGTACGTGGCGTAGGTGGCGAGCAGCAGCTCGTACGCTACCCCAGAGAAGGAAACGATGAAAGCGGAGGCGAGGATGAACGATTCCGGAGAAGTACGGGCGGATTCGGCCACGTCCAGTATCTGCGTATTCTCGATTAGTGTCAGTTTACGTTCGGGACGATTCATTTTTTCTTTTCCAAGATGTTGTAGACTTTCACCGGGTGAGAAAATCCCTTGAGTGCTACCGCACCCAACGTTTGGGTAGAAAGGGGCAGTCCGGCGGCACCTAGGAACTTTTCGGAGGCCAAAATCTGTCCGCCGCGAGCTTCGTCGCAGAGTCGGGAAGCCAGGTTACTAACCGAACCAATCACCGTGTAGTCCCAGAACTTTTCGAAACCGACCGCACCGATGGTCGCGCACCCGGTCGCCATGCCGATACCAAAATCGAGTTCGTAACCCTTTGGTATCCATTGGTCACGTAGCCGAATCATGACCTCACGGAGCTCCAGCGCCATTTCCACCGCGCGCGCCGGATGGTCGGCGACTTCCACCGGATCATTCAGGAAAAACATCATGCCGTCGCCCGCCAATTTCCCGATCGTACCGTTGTGGCGCAGGGCCGCGTTGCCGGCCGTCGAGTAGTACTCGCCCAAAACATCCATTACCTGCTCGGGGAGCGCCTTCTCCGCGAAGGCGGTGAAACCACGCAGGTCGATGAAGACCACGGTGACGTCCTTACGCCGGCACTGGAGGCTCGTGTCCGGCGAATGATCCAGCACGAAGTCGGCAACCTGCGGCGAAAAAAAACGTTTCAGCTTACTGACCTGAGTCTTACCCTCACTCTCCACCGTATCGTGCATCGTCTTTATCTTCACAAGGGAGTGGATCCGGTTTAAAAGTTCGTTTTTATCGATGGGCTTCGTGATGAGGTCATCGGCGCCCGCTTCGAGCCCTTTAATGCGCTCACCGCTCCAGTCTTTGCCAGTAACTAGGATGATGGGCACGATTTTGTCGTCATATCGACGGCGGATCTCGCCGCACAACTCGTAGCCGTCTTTGCCGGGCATGACCACATCGGACAGCACCAGCTCAGGCAGCCGTTTCGCCATACTCTCGAGCGCCTCCTGAGCGGAAACCGCGATGGTAACGTCGAACCCATGGATCTCTAAAAGCCGGCGGATGACCTCCGCGATTTCTCGCTCGTCGTCAACGAGAAGAATTCGCGGTCGTCCGTCAATCACCAATTCGGTATCAGGCATATTCGCTCGCTATTCGGGTCCGTGGAATAGTCCCACCGACTCATTCGACCAATTCCAAAAGCTGACTCGATCGCCCGGCGCCGCCATTACCAGCGTGGCGGAGTAACCGGCCCCGGGAAACAGCGTGAAGGCCGTCCACCGATCCAGCGAAAGACTTTTTTGCGTCGCGCGGAGAAAAATGCCATCTCCAGCTGCCTTCGCCGCTGCTTCCTTAAGCGTCCAAAGGGCGAAGAAGCTGTCCCTCCGCACCGATTCCGGCAACGACTCTAAAAACACGGAGTCGGTACGCTCCAAAAAACGGTTCTTGACCCGTACGAAGTCTAGCTGCTCATCGCGTTGTTCGACATCGATGCCGATTCGAATTTCGCGCGAAAAGGCGTACACCGCGAGGGAGCCAGAGAAGGACACATTAAACTCCAACGGAAACGGGGCCTGGCCGACGCTTACGCTGGGTTTTCCCTGCGCGTGGTAGTCCAGCCGGATCTCCTGCGGATGAATTCCCAGGTAGCGCGACAGTAAAAGCCGTAAACCACCGCGCACCAGGATGAATTGGTCTCCATCCCGCGGATATCGGTACAGCGAGGCACGATCGCGCTCTTCCGTCGTCAAAATGCCGTAGAGCTCACGCAGAAAAGGACGCAGATCCTCGACGTTAAGCCGCACTACGTGCACCTCACCCAAGCCGAGGTCGGCCGAGCGAGGCAACGAGTCGGAAAAGCTATAAAAGGTCTCGTACGATCTCATACACGTCGCCCTTGGAAAACGGTTTCGACAACAGACCGTCAAACCCCTTGGCGCCCTTCTTTCCTTGAATTGCGGTCATAACCAAATCTGGATCCAGCTTGCCCGTGACGGCCACCACGCGCGTAGAGTTGAGCCGACCGAGGCGTTTGCCTTCCTTCACTAATTCGTCACCAGTCAATTTCGGCAGCTGTAGATCGGTGAGGATCAGGTCGAAGCTTTCAGTCTTGATTCGCTCCAGCCCTTCCTCACCGTTCAGAACCACGCTGACGTCCAACCCCAAGTCCTTCAGGTAACGTTCCACCAAGTGGGCGATCACTTCTTCGTCTTCCACCACCAGCACCCGCCCCTTAAGGCGCACTTTCGGGGCCTTCTCCGAGTCGGCATTGCGTTCGAAAAGCACGTCTTCCGCACGCAGATTGGGGAAGGAAATGACGAACGAAGTTCCGCCGCCCTCCCGCCGATTCGCGATGATGGCGCCGTTCATCTCAGAAACGATGGAACCCACGATCGAGAGCCCGAGCCCCGTGCCGCGCTCGGGCCCCTTGGTGGTAAAGAACGGATCGAAAATTCTATTTTTCACTTCATCGGGGATACCGGCGCCATTATCGCTCACCACAATCTCTAACTTGTTCGCGACGCTGCGGGTTTCGACCTCGATGCGAGCGTCCGTTACCCGCGCCAGGGCATCGCGTGCGTTGGTGAGCAGGTTCATCAGGATCTGACCAAACCGTGTCGGAATTCCGTTCACGAAGGGTGAATCGGCGCCAAGCTTCATTTCCAACTTGATCTGCTCCGAACCGAGCAGAGGTCGGAATAGCGAAAGCGTTTCTTCGATCGACTTATGAACGTTGAAGTTCATCGTCTCCGCTTCATCTCCACGGGCGTGGCGACGTAGCCCTTGGATGATGCTGACGACGCGCTGGATCGACTTATCCTGTTGATCCAGGATTGCGTTCATCTCGACGTCCCCCTTGCTTCCGTGGACCTCCCGGAGGTAATCAACGTTTCCCTTCAGAATCGTGAGCGGGTTGTTTATTTCATGCGCGATGCTGGCGGACAACACCCCCAGTGACGCCAGCT
>JAYUBV010000341.1:0-1648 GCA_043740655.1 Pseudomonadota bacterium
CTGCCTTTTCCCATCCGCTGGACCTGGCTTACTTTGACGCCACGCCCGACGATAAGGGGGCGGCCTTTCGGCTCACCCTCAATAGCGAACTGGCGGCGATGCTCTTTCGCATTCCTCCCCACGAGCTAACCCCCTTGGCCGCCCAGGCCCGTTTCGTTCAGTGGGGGCCGCTCGTGCTGCGCGGGGATTTCTCGAAAGGCGGAACGCCCTGCGTACCGTCCTTTACCGGGGGAGATCGAAAGGACACCGCCGTCATCCTATCCGGCCGGATTGACTGCGCGGCCACCGCGGCGTCGGACGAGCTGCGCTGGACGGCCGATTACTTTCACGGCCCCCCTTTTCCGAGCACGTACCAAGTACTCGTCCGCTGGAGCCAGGCAGGAAAGGATCGGCTAGTGACGCTGGAGAAGGGGCGGCCCGACGTGTCGTTTCAAACCGGCGGAGCTCCTACTTTGAAATCGTTCATCGTGATGGGAGTGGAACACGTAGGCGCTCATCCAAATCAGTGGCGAACGGAGCTCGGCGGCTGGAAGCTACCCGACGGAATCGACCACATTCTTTTCATATTGGGCATGGTGCTGTGCGGAGGCACGCTTTGGCAACTAATGGGAAACGCCACGGGCTTTACGGTTGGCCATTCCCTCACGCTTGCGCTGGCGGCTACCAACGTGATTCGCCTCCCGTCCCGTTGGGTGGAGTCGGCGATCGCACTATCCATTTGTTACGTGGCTTGCATGGCGCTACTAAAGAAAGGAACCCGGCACGGCTACCGCGTGGCCTTTCTCTTCGGGCTGGTCCACGGACTAGGATTTGCCACCGCGCTCCTCGAGCTGAATTTGAATGGATCACTCTTCTGGAAAGCGCTGCTAGGCTATAATTTGGGCGTGGAGTTCGGGCAGATCATCGTCCTATCGTTGGCCCTGCCCCTGTTGGCTTTACTCCGCCGGACGCCACGCCTATTTCGCGTGACTACCGCAACTGCGTCCGGCGGAATTGCCCTATCGGGTCTCTATTGGTTTATCCAGCGGGCGTTCGCCCTATAGAATCCATTGGAACGTCGCCAGAAACTGGTTCGACGTTTCACTTAAGGCCGAAATAGCCGCCGAGCTTCCGTCGCCAGAAACCTTGCGGCGTACGTACATCATGCCCACGCGGTAGTTCGTTTGCAGAATGTAGGCCGCTTGTAGGCGAATGCGATCAAAACTTCCCGAGGCGAAGGTCGAGGTCGCCGTTCCGGTAGCCCCCGTTTGCCCGAGCTTAGTCGAAGCGCCTAAGCTCATCGCGTAGTCGGCCAATATGGAAATCTCGGGGATGGCCCTTACCTCGACGCCCAGCGTAGCGTAAAGACCGTTGGAGGAAAGATCCGTACTGTTCACGGACGTCGGTGCATAAACGGGTGCTTCGGCGTGAACCGATTGCGATCCGTAACCTAACCCGCCGTGAAAGCCCCAATCGCGCCGGAATCGGCTGAGCGGAAACCGCCCCTGCAGGTCGAACATAATCCCACTCTGCGAGAGGGAACGGCTTCGCGCATCCGGGTTACCCGTTACCGGATCCACCGCGCTATAAGTTTTAGAGAGGGCGAGACCGTAGTTTCCCTCCAGCTCCGCGCCGACGTACCGTCCGTACTGGCCTTCTACGGAAAGCA
>JAYUBV010000342.1:0-1640 GCA_043740655.1 Pseudomonadota bacterium
AGCGAAGAGTCAATTGCGCACGGCATTTCACTCATCGCCGAAGAGTCCAAGATGGTGTTGGAAGGGTCCGGTGCGCTGGGCGTGGCGGCGCTACTCGAAGACAAGATCCCCGAAAAGAAAGTGGCAGTAATCCTCTCTGGCGGAAACATTGATCTACCCGCCTTTTCCACGGTGCTTCACCGCGGGCTAGTGGAACAGGGGCGGCTCACCCGCATTACGGTGCGCATCAGCGATCGCCCCGGCGGACTGCATGCGGTGACGCAGATCCTGGCCGACAAGCGCGCCAACATTTTGCAGGTATTCCACCAGCGATCGTCACTCAAAGCGGCGCTCGGCGAAACCGAGATCGACGTGGACATGGAGACCAAGGGGCCAAGCCACACGATGGAAATCCTCCAGGCGCTCAAAGAACGTGGCTTCCAGGTGAATCGCGAATGAGGCGGGCGTTTTGCTAATCTTTTTACTGGCCGCCATTCCGCTGTTTTCCGCGGCCGACATCCGGCAGGCCCTGTCCTTTTCCGCAAGCTACCTGTGGCACCGCAATGAACCTAACCGCTTCGAGCCCGGGATCATGAACCACGTCCGGCTGACCGACTGGGCCAATGTTTCGCTGCGGGGGCGGCTCGGGCTAACTCCCTCACGGTGGCACACGTTGGAGTGGGCCAATGAAGTGGATTTCCCTTTGGATAAGTACTTCACGCCGCGCGTACGGTTTGGGAACTACAGCCACTTAGCCCACGGAACGCACCATTTCACGGCACTCATCACTGCGGGAACGCGCACACCCGACCTGCTCGATTCCCATTTCTTTTTAGACTTGGGGCTTTTCAAACGTTGGGTGTCACTTTCCACCTCGGTGCCGGTTCCGTTCTGGGGCGGAGTTTCCTACACGGAGTACGACATCGCTTTGGCCTTCGGTCTGCGCGGAGTGGTCTCCGATATTTACTCGTGGGAACTAAGGGCCTCGAACTTCGACGACTACGACACGCACAACTTCAATCAGCCGTTACTGCAGGCTCGCGCAGCCCTAAAAGACGTCGGGAATAAATCTGAGTGGTCGGTTTTTTTCCGGAATGATTTTCTACTGGGATTTGGGTTGCAGCACTCCTACCGCTTCGGAGTCGCGTATACGATGGCACTTTAGTAATCGATGCGTTTGCGATCAAAGGTGAGTTTGTCGCCGTCTACCGCCACCTTCACGTAAAAGTTTTCTAGCACCGGTGCCATCCGGCGGCCACCGCCGCCACCCGCGACTAAGTAGAACACGCGATCGATCGTTTCTAGGATGTAGCTGTGGTAGTGGGCAGCGAACCAGCCCGACACTTTAGTGTCGGTGGCGAGCTTCATCAGGTGCTGCGCCTCTTCCGCGTCCGCAAAGCGGAGGTAGCTGCGGATTCCCGGCACGATCGGCGGGTAATGGCTCAGCATGAACTTGTTGGTCGTTCCCGGTTTATTGAGCTGTTCCATCAGCCACGAGGTTTGTTCCTGCCCGAGGCTCGCGTCCGCGGTGTCGATGGCGATGAAGGTGGAGTTACCGACGGTAAACGAATAGTGGCTAGGGCCGTTTTTCGCTTTAAATAGTTCCCAGCCGTCCCCGAAGATATCGTGATTGCCGAGCACGAAGAAGACCTTACCCGCGA
>JAYUBV010000343.1:0-1633 GCA_043740655.1 Pseudomonadota bacterium
TGAAGGGTTCCGGTCTGGGCGATGTGCGTCAGGGAACCGTCTTTAATGAGGCCGCTGTAGCAGGACCAGAGGATCTCTAAGTCGGGATCGCGCTGCTTCAAGGCCCCGATGAAGGGGGCCGCGGCCTTAATCATTCCGAAGATGCTGGGCGCATGCGGCAGGTTCACTAGCTCTTGCGCGCCGGGACAGCTGTTGTACCCACCCGCGAGAATCAACAACGTCTTAGCGTGCAGCGGCGACGCGGCCAGGACGGTTAAAATCCACAAACCACCTACTAAACTAACTCTCATTCATTGCTCCCCTGCCATCGCCATACCCTCCTTTGCGCGCTGCCGTAAACCACTTTGAAACGACGGCGGTGGCGGGGTTGAAAAGAGCGGGCCGTTCGTGCATCTTGCCGCCATGGCGAATACCCCCTCCGTTTCCGAGCTACAGAAGATCGCGAAGGACTGCCGTCGGCAGATTCTGACCATGATTTCAAAGGCTAAGTCGGGCCATCCCGGCGGATCGCTTTCGTGCATCGATATTCTCGTCGCGCTCTTTTTCACCGAAATCAAAATGAAGCCGGAGGACCCAGCTTGGGAAGACCGCGACCGCTTCGTTTTATCTAAAGGGCACGGAGTTCCGGCTCTCTACGCCATCCTCGCCCAAAAGGGGATTTTGAAAGAAGAAGAGCTGATGACGCTTCGGATGACCAACTCGAAGCTGCAGGGACACCCGGATCGCGTGATGATGCCGGTGGTGGAAGCCTCGACCGGTTCGCTCGGGCAGGGACTTTCGATCGCCCAAGGCATTGCGCTGGCGTTGAAGTACCAAAAAAAGTCGGCGCGCGTTTTTTGCGTAATCGGCGACGGCGAGTCACAAGAGGGACAGATTTGGGAGACCGCGATGTCGGCTCCAAAGTTTGGCCTTAACAACCTCATCGTCTTCCTCGACCACAACAATGGTCAGATTGACGGCAAGGTGGAGCAGGTGATGGACATCAATCCGATCAAAGATAAGTGGCAGGCGTTTAAGTGGGCCGTGCAGGAAATTGACGGTCACGACTACAACCAATTGCTCGGTGCGCTCGACAAAGCGAAACACGAAGAGAAGCGGCCGACGCTCATCATCGCGAACACGGTGAAGGGTAAGGGCGTTTCGTTCATGGAAGGCAATATCGGCTGGCACGGCGTGGCTCCCAAAGCGGACGAGCTCGCTAAGGCCTTAAGTGAAATCGAGAATTCGGGAGGCGGCCATGTCTGAGAAGGCGACTAGAGATTCCTTCGGCGATACGCTGAAACAGTTGGGTTCTGAATACTCGAACCTCGTCGTGCTCGACGCCGACCTGAGCTGCTCCACTAAGAGCGCCACGTTTGCCAAGGCCTACCCGGATCGTTTCTTTCAGATGGGTATCGCCGAGCAGAACATGATCGGTACGGCCGCCGGAATGGCGTTCACCGGTTTGATTCCATTTTGCTGTAGCTTCGGCGCGTTCTTGGCCAGCCGCTACGAGACGATTCGCGTTTCCGTAGGTTACTCCAAAGCGAATGTGAAGATGGTCGGCACCCACGCGGGGCTCGGCATCGGCGACGACGGTTACACTCAGATGGGCTTGGAAGACATGGGCGTGCTGCGCTGTTTGCCCGGCATC
>JAYUBV010000344.1:0-5580 GCA_043740655.1 Pseudomonadota bacterium
GAAAAAACGAACACTACCACTTGAAGATTTTTATCTGGGGTACCGTAAGACCGCGCTGAAGAAGGGGGAATGGATCGGTGCCATCGAGTTCGACCTGCCTTCGTCCAAAGATGCCTTTGCCATCTATAAGACTTCACAGCGTAAGGATCTGGACATCTCGTGCGTTAACGGTGCATTCCGTTTGGAACGCGGAAAGACGCCCGCGATCACCAGCGCCCGTATCGCCATGGGCGGCGTGGCGGCAACCCCGGTGCGGTTGACCAAGACCGAAAGGTTTCTCTGCGGTAAGGAAATTTCCGCTTCCGTTATTGAGCAGGCCGCCGTGATTGCCCAAGGAGAAATCAAACCGCTTTCGGATCTTCGCGGTAGCTCCGCCTACCGGCGCATTGTCGCTGAGGGGCTGCTGCTGAAATTTCTCAGATCGGCGGAGGTCGCCCCGTGAGTCTTCCGCACGACAGCAGCCATACGCACGTCACCGGCAAAAGCATTTTTATCGACGATCGCCCGCGCGTACACGGCGAAGTGCTGGTCGGGGTGGTTTACTGCCCGGTGGCCCGCGCGAAGATCAAAAAGCTAAATGGCGCCAAGACGCTGTCCATTCCCGGCGTGCGAGGCTTCTACACCGCCAAAGATTTCAAACATAACCTATGGGGCTCCATCTTTCAGGACCAGCCGTTGCTGGCGGAAGACGACATCTACTTCGCCGGGGAAGCGGTAGCGATCGTGGCGGCGGATTCGCCGCGGGCGTTGCGCCAAGGGCTCGGCGCCGTGGAGTTCCTTTTTGAAAAGCAGCCCGCAATCCTGTCGATCTCCGAAGCGCGCCAGGCCGCTTCCTTCATCTGCCCCGAGAAGAAAATCGAACGCGGCGATGTAGTGGGGGCCCTCAAACGCTCACCTCATCAACTTTCCGGCAAAGTCACCCTGCAGGGGGCCGATCACTTTTATTTAGAGAGCAACGTCTGCATCGCTTATCCATTGGAGAACGGCCGCATCGAGGTTCACTCGTCGTCGCAACACCCGAGCGAGGTGCAGCACGTGGTGGCCCACGGGCTTGGATTAGATTCTAAGGACGTGGTCTGTCTCGTCGTCCGCATGGGTGGGGCCTTCGGCGGTAAAGAGTCTCAAGGCGCGCCCTTCGCGGCCTACGCGGCGCTAGTCGCCCAGCGTTTGGGTGTCGCCGCGCGGCTCGTTCTCACCAAAGATGAGGACATGATCATGACGGGCAAACGGAACCCGTTCGAGAATGACTACCGTGTGGGGTTCACGGCCCAGGGAGAAATCCTCGTGCTAGACGCGCAGCTCTTTTCCGACGGCGGCGCTTACGCCGATCTGTCGACGTCGATCATGGAGCGCGCCATGCTCCACATCGACAACGCATATTTCATTCCGAACGTGAAGGTGACCGGCCGCGTATGCAAAACGCACTACCACCCGCATACCGCCTTCCGAGGATTCGGCGGCCCCAAGGGGGTCGCAACGATAGAGCGGATTATCGAGGAAATCGCCCACTTCCTCCGTAAAGACGCGTTGGAGATTCGCCGGCTCAACGTGTACACCGATCGCAGCGGGCGCAATATCACTCACTATGGCCAAGTCGTAGAAAATAACTGCCTGCCGCGGCTCTTTGAAAAGCTGGAGAAGGATTGCGACTACCGGCCACGCCGCGAAGCCATCACCCAGCATAACCACAAATTCGGCACCCATCCCGAGGCTACGCTCAAAGGGTTGTCGATGACCGCGGTGAAGTTCGGCATCTCCTTCACCACCAAATTTCTCAACCAGGGCAACGCATTGTTTAACGTCTATCGCGACGGCACCGTGCAGGTTTCCACCGGGGCCACGGAGATGGGGCAAGGGGTGAATGCGCGTATTGCGCAAGTGGTTGCCGAAGAGCTTGGTTTGTCCCGCGACAAAGTTCGCGTGATGGTGACGTCGACCGAGAAAAATGCGAACACCTCCCCCACCGCGGCGTCGAGCGGTACCGATATCAATGGAGCGGCCGCCGCTTTCGCGGTCCGTAAGGTGAAAGCCCGCCTGAGCGAGCTGGCGCTCTACCTGATGGATCTGCCGCGGGAGAAGTGGGCGTGCCACACCGCTTCGCACGGAACTCACCAAGAGATTGACGTCTCGCAAAATCTTTACGCGGCTACCCGGGCCAACGACGGCGCGGATTGGGTGACCGGCCGGGCTAGCTTCTTCGACATCGAATTTGAAAACGGCGAAGTCTACTCCAAGAAAAATCCGAACCACCGCATTTCTTTTACTGAGCTAGTGAACGAGGCCTACTTAAACCGCATCTCACTGTCGGAGCACGCCCACTACAAGATTCCTGGGCTGGGGTTCAATAAGGTGGCCGGCCAGGGGCGCGCGTTTCTCTACTACACGCAAGGGGTGGCGGCCTCCGAAGTGGAGCTCGATCCGTTGACCGGCGAAGTGAAGGTGTCGCGCGTCGACATCCTGATGGACTTAGGCAGACCCATCAACGAGGCGCTCGACATGGGTCAGGTGTGGGGCGGCTTCATCCAGGGCATGGGCTGGGTCACCACCGAAAATCTTTTCTATTCGAAGGACGGGCTGCTGCTCTCCCACTCGCCCAGCACCTACAAGATTCCTTCGGTGCAGGACATTCCGCGCACGTTTAACGCTCACCTATTACCCAACGACGACAATAAAGAAAACTTCCGCGGCACCAAGGCCGTCGGCGAACCTCCGCTGCTTTTGTGCTTAAGCGTGTGGACCGCGATCCACGATGCCCTTAAGGGGCTGCCGCAGTACAAAAACGGTTACCCCAATATCACGCTTCCCGCGACCTCCGAGCGCGTGCTGCGCGCGATGGCGCCGGAGAAGTTTGCTCGTTGGGAGAACTAACATGCTGCAAAGGATTACTCATGGACTTCGCGAACACCCCAAAGCTGCATTTCGTGATCGGAGCGCTGGGGGTGTTTTTTGTACTCGAACATCTCTTCCCGCTTAGAACGCAACGCCGGCCGCTCCTTCCCCGTTTAGTGGTAAACGCCCTGTTATCGTTGGGGACCTATTCCGCAGCGGCGCTTGTCATGCGGCCCGTCACGTTGAAGGCAATGCAATGGGGGTTATCCTCCAAATTTGGAATCCTTCAGTGGGTAGCCCTCCCCCCAGTTCTCGCCTTCATTACGGGCTTTTTACTGTTGGACCTAAGCTTCTACTATTGGCACCGCCTGAACCATACGGCGCCTTTGCTTTGGCGGTTTCATAATGTGCATCATTCCGATCCCGACATGGATGCCTCAACCGGTTTTAGGTTTCACTTCGCCGAAATTCTTATTTCCACTCTGTTTCGCGTCGTTCAGGTACTGGTGATCGGCGCCGATCTGAGCACGTTTCTAATTTTCGAGCTAGTTTTTCAAATCGCGACCTATTTTCACCACAGCAACTTGAAACTGCCGGCGGCGGTGGACCGACTATTGAATGTCCTCGTCGTCACCCCGCGGATGCACACGATTCACCATTCGCAAGTTCGCCAAGAGACCAACTCGAATTACTCGGTGATTTTCAGCCTTTGGGACAGGGTCCACCGTTCATTTCGGAACGCAATTCCGACCAACGCGATTTCGATCGGGGTGGCGGGATACGCGACCGATGCGGATAACCACATCGGATCCGCGATCAAGGCTCCGTTCGTCGCCCAACGCGACTACTGGCGTGGGAATCTAAAGCGGGGGCAATAGGGACGGCGCTTTTTCGCGACTACTGGCGCATGGGAAAATAATGTCATTGCGAGCGGCAGCGAAGCAAACCCGTGGCACAAGGACCAACCCGTTGGATCTCATGCCACGGGTTTGCTTCCGCCTGGAGTCTGCCCGGCTCGCAATGACTAAGTGCGCCTCGCCATGACTAAGTGCGCCTCGCCATGACTAGGCGCGCTTCGCTAGGATCGCCGAGAACGAGCGGCCCTGGATATCTTCGAGGCTTAGACCCGTCGCCTTCACTTCGTCTTCCGTCAAAGCGCCGCAGCTTAAGCCGCGGATGAAGTAGTTAAGCAACCCCTGCCCCGTGGCGGCGTCGTCGAAGACGTCGCCCATCAGCGTAGCGCGCGCCGCTTTTTCTACAAACGCCTTTAGTCGCTCCGTCGCCGGCGCTAAGGACTCCAGGAAGAAAGAGTAAACCGCCGCATACCGTACCGGTAGTTGGGCGGGATGAAGATCCCAGCCTTGGTAGAAACCAGTCTCCAAACCATAGCGAATGTGATCGTAGCTAATGCGCCAGGCGCGGTGGACCGTAAGTTCGTTCTCGCGTCGCTCGACCTCCGTCAGCGTTTTGCCCGTACCGCCCTTGTGCGGACCGACCGGCATGATGTTGGTGGCGCCGTCGGACAGCAGCACGCCCGTGCCGGTGAGCGCGACCTTCATCATCTGCTTGGCGAAATTACACGCGGGGTGGGCCATCGTCTGGTAGGCCGCCGTGATGTTGTGCGAAGCGGTGTAGTCGTAGGTACCGAGGTGGGCGCCCGTGCAGCGGCCCTTTCCTTCGTCGACGTAGCTGCGCAGTGGGCAAACGCCGTCGTCGTTCATTACGGATTGAGTGGTCTCGACCATGAATTCGTATTTCAGTGAGCCTGGCTTCAATCGGTTCGATTTCTCAATCGCTTCGAACGCTTTCACCAGCGCGCGGACCTGCTCCTTGATTTGCACCTTCGGCAACGTCACCACAAAGTTTTCCGGCAGCTCTCCGCCCGTCTCCGCGAACAGCGTCGTCAAAAAGAGATCGAGCGTGCGGTAGCCGCGGGCGAACGTGCCTTCGGTAAACGGCTTAATGCGGATGCCGATGAACGGCGGCAACGTGCCCGAACGCATCTCCTGGGCCACCGATTGCGCGGCCGCCTTGGCGTGCACGTCCTCCTCCTCGTCGGAGCGGGTTCCGTAGCCGTCTTCAAAATCAATTCGGAAATCTTCGATGGGGGCCGTGCGCAGTTTGTCCTGCACGCGCTGGTAGACCTTGGTCCAAACGCCCGAATCCCCGGCCGCACCCGTCAACGCCTTGGCGAGCACCTGCGCGTTCGGCGCGTACTCCGACAATGCCGCAAGCGACGCACGGCTAAACTTGGCGACCATGTCCAAAGAAAAGATGTGGGCGCCGCCGTAAATGGTGTGTACGGGCTGACGCGTGGTCGGTTCGCCCGGATAACGTTGATTGAAACGTTGATTGGCCGCCATCAGATCGCGGACGATCGCTTCCGGCGCGCCCGTGCGTTTGGCTTTCGCCTTCGCCTTCACGGCGGGCTTGGACGTCTTCGTCTTAATGCCTTTGGATTTGAACTTCATGGATCAACTCCCGCGGTAGGTCGAATAACCGTGACCGCTCAACAACAGGGGAACGTGATAGTGCTCGGAGGTGTTTTTTACTTCGAAGACCACGACCGCGTACGGATAGAAAGTCTCTAGATTCAGCGACCGGAAGTAGTCCCCGGTCGAAAAGGTGAGCCGGAAAATGCCTTGGGGCAAGGCGCCGGGCTGCAGCAGCCCTTCGACCCGACCGTCGTCGTTGGTCTTTCCGTGCGCGACGGATTTCCAATCATTGCCGTGCTGCAGTTCCAAATGAACG
>JAYUBV010000345.1:0-5557 GCA_043740655.1 Pseudomonadota bacterium
TCTTCGAGGAGTAACCCCATCACGTAGAGCGGATGAACGTGCCAGCGGCCGCGCGTAGCGGCCACTTCGCCGCCGCCCCACTGAACGTCGTAAGTCGTGTAGGCGCGTAAACTCTCAAGTCGGTCGCGTAGGGCATCGGCCAGCGGATTGCTCTCCCTCACCAGGGCCCGCAGCGCTTGAAGAGAAAAGTTTCGACGGGTCCGGTCGCGAAAGGGAAGTAGCTCCGCGGCGTGTTCTTCGCGGAATCGAATCACCTCGGCTGGGGGGGTGAGGCAATGCGCGGCGGTCAGTAAACCGGTATGCGTTTTCGAGGTGACGAAGGTGGCCGAGCAAACGCCGCGGCGTTTCGCGCCGTTGGGGTCGGTCCGGGTAGTGACCAGCTTCGCAAATGGAAAGCCCTTGGGCGAAAGCTCCCTCCCGTTGTTGGCGTAAGCGCAGCCCGCGGCCAGTAGCCATGGCAGCAGCCGCTTAATACTCAAACGTTTCTTCCTGCAGCTTCGGCAGCCGCTGCCGGGTTCCCGGAGTGTGGTAGAAAAAACGGCGTTCCGCGTAGAAATCGGTTTCGTCGGGGTCCTTCAGTAGCAGACCGTTGATGCGGTGGCCGACGTAGGTGCTACGCGGGATGTCGGCGTCGCGCAGTTCCCTTAGAAAACGGCTCCACTCGTCATTGTTTAGACTTCGCGCCTTCCGGTTGTAGCGATCTATCTGCTCGAACTCGGCGTTCAACTCCGTCGCGGGGACCAGCGTTCCGTAATACGGCCCTTGCCGCATCGCCAACACCGCTCCGCCGTAGGGATTCACGCCGGTAATGAGCGCTTGATTGAAAAACGTCGGCATCGTGATGCCGTGCTTGCGCATTTCGGCGAGCGATCGGTGGGGAGGGTTTTCGTCGATGTCGTACTGGGAGGGGGACACGTCGACCCAATTCGCGCCGTGGCTTGCGCCATCGTAAACGAACTTCCAGTAGCACTGGCTGTAGCAGGGATCCTTTATCCCCTTTTGGGTCATGGCGGTCCAGGCCTCGTTCCATTTCCGTAAGTTCTCGGCGTGGTTCGTTTGATTTGAGCGGGCGATGCCGTTGGAAAATGACGAGTAACCTTCCGGATACCCGGCGGGCACGTTCATGATTCGCTTTAGCTCGGTGTACACCGGTGCAGAAAGGTTCCACTCCGCAACGAGGTATTCGGCGCTACACATCTCGGAGCGTGGGGTCACCCACTCGCGCGCGGCAAAGTGCTGCGGATGGTACCGCAGATAAAGGTCGGGCTTCAGCGTACGCGACGCCGTCGCTACGCCAAGCTCCGCCCGTTTGCGGTTTAGCTCCCCCACGAACTTTTCCCAGCGCACGCCATTGCGGGCGAGCAACTCGGTGTTTCTGGCGGCGGTCGTCTTCTGGGTTTCGGGGTAACAGCCGGGCTGATTCCTTTCCCAGACGGTGCCGAGCTTCAGGTAGTCGTTTGCGTTGGGCGAATTAATGCCAAAATGCTTAAGCTCGGCGTCGCTGCCGGGTTCGAGCTGCAAGTCATCGGGATCTACTTTCTGAACGGCGTTGCGGAGCACGCCGGCTACGCTTGTCTTTGGGGCAATGAAGAAATACTCGTCGTCATCGCCGTAGGCGTAATCTTCATTTTTGGTCACGCGTACGAACATGTTGTCGCCGATGCGCACGCCGCGCACGTTGAAGCTCAGGAAGGTGGCCGCGCCATCCTGCCGTCGCTCGACAAAATCGCGGTGCACCGTCACGAGCGAAAGGGCCCGCTTCTGCTCGCGGGTCAGCCGAACGAACGCTTTTTCTAACGTAACGTAAAGGTTCACGTTGATCTGCGCGTTCTGGTTCCCTTCGGCCTGAATGATGAACGTGAATCCCTGGTTTGGGCCGACCTTTACTACATTGTCCCCGGTGGGATGCTCGTCCAAAAAATCCTGCAGCAGTTTGGGCGAGTCGGTGGTGTACGTTTCGGTTACCCCGACCTTAGTGCCCTTCACGTTTGCCGCCGATTGGCGAGTGTGGGTGACGGTGTCCTGCGCGAACGCGTTTAAGGCCAAACCCGTGAATAAGAGACTAATTCGCATAGACCCATCCGGAGCGATGGAATTGGACGTTCACGGGAAGGGGGGTGACCCATTCCCATTCCTTGGTTTCGGCATTCCACCACTGGTAGCCGTTAGAGAACTGAAATTTGGTGCCCGCCTGCACGGCGTAGCGCTGCCCCGATTCGGCGATTCCGCCCGCGCTGATGGGAGTAGCCTGCTTGGTCGGGCCGTCGCTTAGTACTTTGTTGGTCACCCGCTGTTCGATGCTGATCACGGTTCCCACGTTGCCGGCGATCACGTAGATAGCTAGCTGATTTAAGCTGCGGTCTATCACTAAGTTGCCCGAGTCATTGCGGCTGCGTTTGAGAACGAATGAGATGTCGTGCTTGATGTCGATGCGGGTGCCGATGTTGTCCACGATCGCGTATAGGCGAAGCGAATTGCCCGATCGGTTTAGGATTAGACGATCGGTTTTGCTGTCGGGATCGAGCGAGACGGAGGCGAAGCTTTCACCCTTGTTCACCATCTCGTCGAACCGGCGGCGGATCCGTTCGTAGGGGATCTCGATGCGGGTTGCGTATTTTTGCGTGAGCTCGTTCAGGTTGAGCAGCTCTTTTGCCTGTTCGGCCGTGCCGACGAGAATATCGGCGCGGCTGACCAGAGAAACGAAGAAAATCGGAATGAGAATCCAAGGACTGAGAACCGACGAAAAGTGTTTCACGCGTAAGCTCTGGCAAAAGGGATTTGTAAGAAAGGAGGGGTGCCCGATTCGAGCACCCCTCCGACAAAGAACTAGTAGCGGTAATGCGGTCCGTACCACATACGGCCGTACGCATCGGTGTAGTAACCGATGACGTATACGGGCTGACGCAACACCGTAATCGGATTGACCGTGGTGTGGTGGTTGTGGACGTGCGTGACTTCCTTCGGCTGCGGAGCCGCGCGGAGTTCACTGCGTTCGTCGACCAAGTTGTTCACTTCGTCGATGATGCGGACGCGGCCACCGACGTTGCCGACGATTTCCGTTTCCGTATCCTGGTTGCCGAAGTCGGTGATTCCCGACGTCGCCAGCTTATTGTTGCTATTGACGTGGCTGTGGCCCGCAAAGGCGGGGGTGCTGTCGTTTTGGCCATCTTTCGAAGAGCGGGAACGAACGGTGTCGTTATCCGATTCGATGACGTTGTTACGACGGATCACCGTTCCACCACGGCGCTCCAAATTGACGTTGGTGCCGATGTTGTTGTTCACGCGATCGCGGCGGCGGACGTTGCCCGACGCTTGTATCGCGGTGTCGACGGTCGCATTACGTGAGCTCTGAAGGAAGCGGCCCGGAACCGAGATTGTGGCGCCCTGACGGACGGCCTGCGAACGGAGTGGAGTCCCTTCGGTGCTGGTGGCGACTGGCGCGGCCGGACCTTCAGGAGGAAGCTTGCCGTCGTCCTGGGACAGGCCATCGGTTTTCAACTCGCTCACGAGCACTTCGTTATTGCAGGTCGAAGGAACGCGTACGGAGACCGTAGCGTCGCCCGAGATCGCATCCTTAGCCGTGAAGATGCCCTTTGCGCGGGACAACGTCTCCCCATCTACTTCCACCGAAACCGCCGGGCATCCGCCCACGCGCAAACCGATAGCGGCTTGGCCGGACGGCAAGCCCTTCAGGGTGATGACCTTATCCGCCGCTATGGCGGAGAAGCTCGCCGAAATAGTCAAAATCGCAACCAAACGAAACATGATTTCTCCTTGTGAAATTATTGGACGCTTTGCGTTATGCAGGAGGTGGTTTGTGACGTGCAATTTGGTTCCGCGTAAAGCGGGAGCGGTTTGACTTTACGCGTTATAATTTGGGAGAGGTCGATGAAATCCCAAATGAGGAAATTGATGCGTTTGATTCCTTCGCTACTTTTGATCTCCGTTTCGATCTCGGCCGCCGTCGCCCAGGAACCGCGCCCCACCCGCGCCTCCGCCGCCGGCGCCGGCCAGTCCGCCGGACGCCGCGCCGCCGCCGAGCCGATGAAGGCTCAGAATCCGGAGCGTAAAGTGGAACTGAACGTAGACTCGAACGACGGTAGCCTGTCGTTTTCGTCCCTCACCAAGGGGGTGGGAAATTTCATCCGCGATTTTAAAGCGACGCCGGGTCAGAACGTGGATAGGCACGAGTCGCACTTCTTTTCTTCCACGGTCGACGTGGTGCTGAAGCGGCCGGCGATCTCCGACGAAATTCTCGCCGAGGCCCCGCCGACCCAGGCGCCGGTCATCACGCTGCCGTCGGAACTAGATACTTGGCAAAAGGATCTGGCGAAGTGGAAGCAGAGCTTTCTCGAATTTCAGCTGCACGAGGAATTTCCGATCAATGTTCCGGTAGACGGATTGAATCCGTGTGGCCTCGCGGGCGACGGCATTCCGCTCACTTTGAATGAAGAGCATTACTTGCAGGATGTCTTCGAGCAGGGCACCTCGTTCCTCCTCGACCGCGCTACCTTCGTCGATCCCGCTACTGGCGAGCAGTGGACCGGACCGCGCAAGGCGCCGGGGCAAAAAGGTGAGTCATTGCGCTTGCTGGTGCAGCCGCGCGGTAATCGCCTGACCTTCAAAGTGGGTTACGGTCGCGACCTCACGCAGTTCGTCGGTGATTCTACGGCGTGGCAGAAGTCGTCGTCCTCCGCCACGAGCTACCGGGTGACTAAGAGTCTCCGTCAGCCCGTGGCCGGCTACGTCAGTGTTTACCCGGAGGGCTACTTCCGTAAACAGCGCGCCGATTCCTTCTTCCCCAGTGGGTGGACGTCCGCCACGAACGATCTCGAAGCGGTGACCGCCGTGTCGACGATGCAGGATATGGCGTTTACGAATCCGGAAGGAAAACCGAAACGGGTTTCTTTTGGGATCTCGATGCTCGTCGTATCGCACTCGCTGCGTGCGTTGAAGATCGTGCTGCCGATCCCGCACTACCACGAGTACAAACTCATTAACGCGAGCCGCTTTAAGCGCACCTTTAGTAAAATTCCGTTCTTCCAAAAGGATCACCTACTGTTGGGCGAAGAGATTGCGGAGAGCGATCTGCCCAACGTAGAAAAAGCTAAGCGCATCCTTGTGATCTACGAGTCTAAGGTGCTTTGCCTGAAGTCGGGGGACTTCAATCCGGCGTTTACGAAGTTGCCATAACCGAAGCGAATTCGCGTCGCGGAAGATCTCGGCTGGTGACTTCGTGCACGAACCGCAACGTACGGAATGCGTCGAACCATTCGTGCAGGTGCCGACGCCGTGACGCTGGATCCTTGCGCGACTGACGGGCGGCGGCCAGCGCGTGCGGTGCCCCGAGCAGTTCGCCGATGGTCCACAGCGAACCGACGCTGGCCTTGAGGTGATCGTCGTCTAGTTTGTCCGCCCAGGCATCGAGCGCGGCGAGCCAGATCTTCACCAACTGAAATACCTGCGGATCGTAGATCGCGTAAGCCCGTCCTGCGGAAAATTCCCGATTCAGCTCGTTGACCTTGGCGCCGGTGCCAAACGGCACGCGCCACGACGG
>JAYUBV010000346.1:0-1614 GCA_043740655.1 Pseudomonadota bacterium
CATCGGCGCCGGCGTGACGGAATGGGGCGCGGATTATACGATCGCCCTTGAAGGCGCAAAATCCTCGACCTTCGTCCTTTCCGAACCTAAGCAGGCCGACACCGAACTCTCCGCAAACAAAGTCGTCGTGAGCCAATCGCTGCTCGACGGCGCTGCCCGCGGTTACGTTCTCCTGATCGGTGGCGAAAGCGCCGGTAAATTCGCCTGCGTAAAAAACTAAGCTCCTCACGTAAGGAAATACCCATGAAAAAATCAATGACCTTCTTTTTTCTAATGACGATGACTTCGGCGATGGCCGGAATGAATTCGAGCGAGCCAACGCTGAAAATTCGCGATCGCAATGGAAACATCACGAAAGTATTCACGCTCGCCACGATCGAGGGCCTGAAGAAGGCCGGGGAATACGGAATCTACAATCCGTTCGAACTCGTGAACGCCTGTTACACCGGAGACTCCTCCGAAGTCGTGAAGGAGATCCTTCTGAGCGATGATCTCCTCGACCATGCCGGCGACTACGCTTGTAATGTCGAAGCCCTTCCGAGTTCGGATCAACGCGTGATCCGCTACACCTGCAACGAAGCCGGAAATAACTCCGCGAGCTTCAAGATCGTCCCCTGCCCAAAGCGCTAACGGAAAGGCTACGGAAGCGCGTATTTCGTTTTTAGGTAGTCTTTTGTCAGCGTGATTTCCGAAGGCGTGAGGTTTCGATTGTAGAAGATGGCTTCCGCAACGTTGTTCCCCGCGGTGCCCTCGAATTTAATTCGGTCAACCGTTACGGACGGCACGAGCGTGACGTCCCCATCGCCGCCGATAAGATTATTTTGCCAGAGCGCGGGCGGCGCGGCGCCGGGTACCGGTGAGGAAATCACGTATTGGTTCCAGGATGTCGTCAGGTTGAATCCCGCCGTACTCCAATATCCATGAGCATTATTGTAGTAAACCCACCAATCCGGGTGCGTGGTGTTCGGATAAAAAAGGAGGCAAGGCGGGCCTTCTGCCTGCGGTCCGAAAATAACCACTCGTTCGTAACTCGCGCTCGCAACTCGGTTCGTGACTACAAATAAGGTGAAGGGCGGAGCCGCAGGCGCATCCAGCATCACCGAAAGATCCGTTCCGGCGGTGAACGAAAGGGCCGGAAGCGAGTTGATTTGATTGGTGTGAAATACGGGCTGATTAGCGACGACGGATTCTACGACGTCGCAGTGGTTCCCACTGAGATCGTTCCACGTCGCCAGCGAAGCGCCGTTCGCCGCGCTCATTTGGCTCGCATCGAACCACGCGAAAACTCCGAAGTTCACCGGCAGCGCGTTCAACGCGGCCGAAGGACGCGGATTTATGAACTGGCAGGGGCGGGCAACGCTCTCGATCACCCCCGTCGTGACGGCGGGCAGATTTCGCAGCTGAAGTCCGCAGCTCGACGCCGCTCCGAAAAGACTAAGTCCTAGGAGGATGTACGAAGGAGGGGGCTTTGGACTTAAGCGATTGCCCATCACGGTTAATTTTACTTCATTATTTAAGAACGGTAATGGGTCAGTTTAGACACGGGCGCGGGTAACAATGGGGTTCCGCTCGATCCAAAGCGGCGCAAATTCGAGCAATTCATTTCTCTCCTAC
>JAYUBV010000347.1:0-5535 GCA_043740655.1 Pseudomonadota bacterium
CGGAACGGATTGCCGCCCAGGGCCATCTGTTGCCATTGCTCGGGGGTAAGGCCCGTACCGAGGGTGTCGAGTAGCGATCGGTACGTACTCTTCACCAGCGCATCCCGATCGACGCCTTCCCCCGCCGCCGTGGTGGCGAACCCAAAGAGGCAATCAGGTTTAGCGGCAAAGGCCGGTAAGGACAGCAGGGCAATGACGGTGAAAAGGCGAAGCATCCCTTATTATAACTAAATCTGGGCATGAACCCATTGGCGCGCCACGCCGCCGTCTTGAAACTGCAGAGCCCGTAACACTTTCTCGCTAGCCGGTGAACATTCGCTCAGTAAGAAATCTGCGCCGGCGGATTGCGCGAACTTTCCGCGCGCCGCCACTAGCGAGCGGTAGGCGCCCCGGCCGCGTAGCTCCGGCACCGTTCCCCCGCCGAACAGGTAGCCGATCCTAGAATAGATTTTAATCCAGGCGCTAGCCGCGGGTTTTCCGCCCACGTACGCCACAAAAGCACGCACTTGTCCGGGGTTGGCCTTGATTTCCGGACGCAGACTACGGTCAACCCATTCCGAACGTTCACCGAAAGCTCGTTCGTTTAGGTCGAGCAGCTGGTCGAAGGTCGCGTCGTCGTTTACTTCGCGCACCTCTACGCCCGCGGCGATCGTCGGAACACTATGGGGCCTCGCGTAGAGAAGACGCGATGTGCGCGCCAGGCCAAAGCCTTTACGTTCCAGAATTTCCGGTAGCCCCTCCGATGGAGGAAGATGAAACTCTTTCCATTCGAAGAAGTAGCGACCGCGCTTCTTAGCCAACGCTACCTCCGCGGCGACTAGCTCCGTAAGCGCCTTGCGTCCAAGCGGCTTTACCAATCGCAGAGAATAATAAAATGGCTCTTCGCCGTCGCCTACGTACCGGTCGATAAATTCGGTGCCGTCCCAGCGCATGCCGTGGTCCGGAAGCTCGCCACGAAACATCGTCAGGAAAGCATCGGAAAAAAATGGATCGTTCATTGAGTCATAATTCGTCTCCCCAAGGGCCGCACTAGTTTTGGAAATGGGATTTGTTTAAACTCGGAGCTATGTTACTGCCGCTTATTAAGGTTAAGCAAGTTGAGCGGTGGGTTAGTCGATTCAACGAACCGGCACGCTCATGACCCGGGTTAGGCCGACGCCGATGGGGCTCGCAACGTAGGGGGTGCAGGTGGAGAGTGTCCCATCGTCAGGGGAGCCGTCGCGTCGGATCGCGCAGACGGACAGTGCACTTACCGTTCCATTGAAAAATCCGAGCACGGCGTACTTCCCGCGGTGTTCCACCGCAATGGATTGGAGATTCGCAAAGCCCGGAGAAAAGGCCGGAACATTCACGATCCCGCCGTCGGTACCTAGCTGGGCTACCTTTAAAACGTCGGAGCCGGAGAGGTTGTATTTGAAGTAAAGAAACTTACCCAACGGATCCAAAGCCATTCGCAGGCTCACATAGTTAGAGTCGGTGTTAATCGTATACGGCGAGCCCACTAAATCGAATCGAGCGCCAGTCCAATGGTAGTAGGCCACGTCGTAGCGGAAGAGCCCTGTCACGTAATAAGCCAGGTAGATCCCCTCGTTTCCTTTCATGACGTAGCTTACGACGGTAGAAGTCGGAATACTGATTCCACTATCCCTCGAGATTGCGGGGCCAGAAAAGGCAAAGTTCGTCGGTAATTGCGCGATTGAAGACTGAATGATCCCATTGTTTTCGACCAAAGAGTGAAACTGAGTTCCCCAGACCCATATGCCTTTGGTAACCGCTGTATCCGCGACGGCAGGGCTATTCGGAGTAAGGTCGGGACTGTAGACGAGCTGATAGAGGGGGCGTGAACCAGTTTGGTTTAAGAAAACGTATTTTCCGTTGTCGGAAAAGGCGCCTTGGTCGGATGATCGGAAAAACGTTTCGTTCTCCGTCGCGATGGTGCTCGGCAGGAGCCGACCCAAGCCGTTTACCGAAACCTGACGCACGAACGGTTGACTGCCGGGCTGCCAAAACAGGAATCGATCGAGGGTATAGTTCCCGATGACGCTCGAGGAGGTCAGGGTAAGAGGAATGTCTTCCACGTGGCTCAGCGTGCCGTCGGTTCCCAACGTGAAATTTTGCACGGTTAGTGTCGGATCAGTGCTCTGCACGACAATCTGCACGCTATTCAGCTTGCTCGGATCGTAACTCGTCGTGGGGGGCGTGGTGGGAAAGCAGTTGTCGAGCAAATTCTTGGGGCCGGCGATCACGTCGGCGGCTTTGAATGCCACGCGAGTGTCCTTCAGCGTATCGACGGTACGCACGGCGAGCTCGTCGAGCACCGGCTTTTTTCCGTTTTCAAAAAGTTTGGAGAGATCGCTGTTCTCGCACCGGGAGCCCAGGTTAGTCGGCTACGCCGATCACCTGAATGGTTCGCTGCACGCCGGCGGGGATCGAAAACTTTACCCCCGTATCCTTTAGCACGTTGGCGGATACCATTTTCGACGATACCCCGAGTTTCAGACAATCGGGGGCGTAGCTTCCGATCGACGCTTCGCCGACTACGGGAGAAAGGCCCGGTCCGTACACATTGACGAGGTAACAGCTGTAATCCATGCGCGACGTTAGGGATCGGGTGCCTAAAGGGCGGGGATCAAATTTTAACGTGACCTGACTGGAGGGTGAACAGGAACAGGACAGGGTGAGGGCTAATGCGCTGAAAAAACCAAGGGTAACGAGGGGGCCTTTTCGCATGGAAGGTCTAATTTAACCGCTGTCCCCGTAAATGTCGCGATAACTGAATAGTTTCGGGGAGGGTTGGCGCACAATATTGATTCAGGATGGTTAAAGGGGTGGCGGCTTAAACGAGGGTGCTATGCAACAAATCCCGTTCGCTATCCAGATTGCGTTATTGGCTTTCGTCCTTATGGCCATGGGCGGCATTAGACCGCAGCCCGACCCCGGGGAAACCGCCGCGACGCCTCCGTCCATCGTTCCGTACGAGGCGCGGTTCCGCACTACGGGTCGGACCTACGGCGCCAACTTTGCCAACCGTACGGTGAGCTTCGGCTTCCGTAACTTTTACTTCTCGACGGTGGGGATGTGTTCCTTCTCCTCTTCCGGCCAAAACCACGTGGATTTTTCGACCCGGGCGTGGAGCCGCGGCTCCGACACCTTCAAAGAAATGCTTTCCTTTCACGAGCTGGGACATTGTCTTCTCGGGCGGGCGCATAAGAACACGACCTACTCGGACGGAAGCCCCGACTCGATCATGAACAGCTGGCTCTTTAGTGAAGAAACGTACCTGGCGAACCGGGACGCTTACTTGAAAGAGCTGTACACCGCCGAAGCCGATTGGGCCGCCCGGGCCGTTTCGCGCACGCGCATGCCCCGCCACTTCGGCGGCTGCACGTTTGGCCAATGACCTACGCCATCGAACGGACCGCGGTGACCCGGCGGAAGCGTCGCCAGTGTAGTAGCGACGCCGACGCCAGACCCAGCATCATGGCAAACCATAGCCCCGCCGTTCCCATTTTTAGGGGGAAGGTTAGGACAAACGCCAACGGAGCCCCGAGCGCCCAGAAGGCGATCACGGTATTGAAGAACGGAACCCGCGTGTCTTTCAACGCGCGGAGAATTCCCATGCTGACTACCTGGATCCCATCGAAGAGCTGAAAACCGCCCGCGATTCTTAGTAAGAGAATCGCGGGCGGAATTAGCTCCGCGTCCGCAGTATATAAACTAGCAATTACGGGCGCGCCGAACAAGAAGGCCGTTGCCGACATCAACTCGTAGGTGATTGTCAGACCTAGTCCGGCCTTCGCCGCCCGCTGCAGCCCGTACGGGTCGTGGCGTCCCGCGGAGTGCCCCACGCGGATTCCCACCGCGTACGAGATACCTAGCGGCACCATGAACACGAACGACGCCGCGTTTAATGCAATCTGGTGCGCGGCGAGACTCCGCGTGCCGAGCAGGCCGGCCGCAATCGTCGCCGCACTGAAGAAGCTGACCTCACACAACCAAGCCCCCGCCATCGGGGCGCCGAGCCACGTGAGCTCTTTTAGAATCTTCACGTCGGGACGAAACGATCCTCGCCATGGCGCAAAGTTCCGCATCGCGCGGCCCTTCCACAGGTACAGACCCAGCATCGACGCCATCGTCCACGAGGCTACCGCCGTGCCTATCGCCGAACCCTTCGTGCCCAAGGCGGGCATGCCGAACTTTCCGTAGACCAGGCCGTAAGCCAGGAACGCGTGAAATATGGCGCCCACCGCCGCGGAAACTACCGACGGCCGGGTATTGCCCGTAGCTTCCGTGAACTGACGGCACGTCAGAAACAGAAGGCTGGCGGGAACACCCCACGAGATCGTGCGCAGGTACTCGCCCGCGATCGGAATTAGCTCTGGCGGCTGCCCCATCACGGTGAATACGTAAGGCGCCGTTAGATTTCCCGCCACGAATAACACGCTGAGCGCCAACGCCAGCCACACGCCCTGCCGAAACAGGTGGCCCGCGCGTACCCGATCCCCGGCCCCCACCGCGCGCGAAATGAACGGGCTCATCGCCGATAACATTCCGAACGAAGCGCAGATCAGGATCGAGTAGTACGCGCTGGCCATTCCGATCGCGGCAAGCGAACTCACGCCGAGATGTCCGACCAGCACGCTGTCGATCACCTGCATGGTGAGGTGAAGCAACTGCGTGCCGACGATCGGCCAGGCGAGTGACGTCAGCTGACGCCATTCCATTTTACTTTCCGCGTTCATGGAAAAATTAAACATTGCGGCGGAACCAACCGTCGACCGGGTGGCTACCTCCTGCTTGGCCGCCCCACTCTTCGCGCCGCAGGGGCCGCGAATGCGGCCCTTGTTGTTGAACGAGATCCGCTTCCAAAACGGCGGACAGCCACGCCAACAAGTAGCGGGAACGGTAATATTTTTTGAACAACAGCCGGGCTACCCGAAGGTACCTCGGCCACCTTACCCTTTGGCGTAGTCGCCAAAGCAATTCGGGCACTTCTGCCCGTGCTAAAGATTTCATGGTCCCCTCCAAGGGCGCCAATAAAAATGGTCGCGCGAGCCAAAATGGCGCGCACGAAATGCAGTTCAGTTTTTTCGCTATCGATTTGGGCTCGGTTAGATCAGGTCAAGGGCGAGAAATAACGGAGATAGCGCGTCCGATATGTCCCGGGGTCTTGGTGATTCCGGTATTGATATTAGTAATCATCGTTGGCTACCTCCTTTCATGAGAAATGAACGACTGAAAATGTTTATAGCCTATTTCGTTTTTTGTTGAAAGCGCGATTAAGGTAGCATTCGTCAGCTTTATGTTAAGTGACCCCGGAAAACCTTCGACCTGGATCCGTTTTCGGCCAAGTCTGTGCGACGACTGCACGGGCGGCTGCTGCACCCTGCCGGTAGAGGTAACCGCAAGCGATCTCGTGAGGTTGGGGCTGATTACCGAAGACGAAGCGATCGGTAGTTTGAAGAAAACCGCGCAGCGCTTAAAGAAAGAAAAGCAGGTGCAAAGTTTTCGGGCGGGCACCGGACTTTTTATTTT
>JAYUBV010000348.1:0-5518 GCA_043740655.1 Pseudomonadota bacterium
CTGGAGTTTTTATTTTTACGGTATTGAGGTTTTTGTGGCTCTAATTGACGAGGTAAGCATTCGGGTTATCTCCGGCGCAGGCGGGCGGGGCTGTTCCAGCTTCCGACGTGAGAAGTACGTTCCGTTCGGCGGCCCCAACGGCGGCGATGGCGGACGTGGCGGACACGTGTTCCTGCAGGCCACCCGCGATAAGACCAGCCTCCTGGACTTCAAATTCCGCCCTAAATACGAAGCCACCCGTGGTGAACACGGCCAGGGCTCGGACTGTTTTGGCCGCGCCGGAGAGGACCTGACCCTCTCGGTTCCGGTGGGCACGCTCGTTTATGACGAAGAAAATGGCGACCTTATCGCCGACCTCGTCGAGCACGGCCAGACCCTACAGATTGGCAAGGGGGGCAAGGGCGGCTTGGGCAATCTACACTTTAAATCGTCGACTAACCGCGCTCCGCGCACGGCTACGGCGGGCGAACCGGGCGAAGAGCGCGAACTGCGCTTGGAGCTGAAAATGTTAGCGGACGTGGGGCTACTCGGACTGCCCAACGCCGGTAAATCGTCGTTTTTGACCGCCGTATCGCGCGCACGGCCTAAGATTGCCGACTACCCCTTCACGACGTTGGAGCCGCACCTGGGCGTGGTCAGCCACAAGGACCAAGGGTTCGTCGTGGGCGATCTTCCCGGCCTCATCGAAGGCGCCTCGGATGGCGTGGGCTTGGGATTCCAGTTTTTGCGGCACGTAGCCCGTAACCGCATTCTGCTACATTTGATCGAAAGCACCGGCACGGTGGAAGAGATCAAAGCGCAGATCGCCATCATCGAGAAGGAACTCGGAGCGTTCGACGCCGAGCTACTCGCGCGCCCCCGCATTCTCGTCTTCACGAAAACCGACCTGTTCCGGGCGGAAGAGCTTACGGAGCGTAAGGCGGAAGTGAAAGAGGCCGGCATCGAAGGGTTCTGGATTAGCTCGCACTCGCGCCATGGCATGAACGAATTGCTCGACTATCTGATTAACGAACTGAAGGTAGAAGTGCCGACGGTAACCGACGAGCTGGCTACCATTGAGGCCGCAGAAGCGGCGGCTGGCCTTGCTTCACCCCCGGGTCTATCTCGGGTGGCCGAATCGCTGCCCGCATGAACCCTAATGTGACCGCTGTACTCGGCGGATCGTTTGATCCGATTCACCTGGGCCACACCGACATCGCGGCACAGTTGCTGCGTCGATACGGATTCGCGGAGATTCTGTTCGTGCCCGCCTATCAAAATCCGCTTAAGGGGCGGACCCGCGCCACCACCGACGACCGACTAAAACTCTTAGAGCTGGCGCTAGCGGAGACCAACGAGCCTCGTTTTAAAATAAGCGACTGGGAAATCCGGCGCACGACCCCAAGCTTCACGGTGGACACGCTGGAGCAGTTACAAAAAACGCTCGGTGAGTTAGTTCTCGCCGTGGGTAACGACGTGTTCGCGGATTTTCCGCGCTGGCGGGCGCCGCTGAAGATTTTTTCACTCGCCTCGATCGTAGTTTTTTCGCGGATGCCCCACGAGACCAATCCGTGCCCCGAAATTTTAGAATCCCTCGGCGTTTCCGTGGAATGGATCCATAACCGCGCGGAGCTGCCCGACGGAAATTGGATCGAGTGGTGTCCGCTCACCGTTCTGCCCTACTCGTCGACGGAAATTCGCTCGCAACTTCACGCCGGCAAGATCCCCGCCGGGCTTGGTTCTTCGCCGCTTCGCTTCATCAAGGCCCACGGTCTTTACACCGAAGAGTAACTTGGGAAGAGGGAAGCGGAATGGCCGCCACGAACGTGAAACCAAACCTTAAACGCATTTTAGACTCGGCCGTCGATTTTGGACCCGAGGACAGGCACGCTGCGTCACAGCTCACCTCCATGGAGAGCGAAGCCCAGCGGCGAATCCGCAATATCGTCAAAGAGATGGAAGCCTTGAACCGCCGCCTCGATAACCTACTTAAGTAGCCCCCGTCGCGGCCCCTAGCGAAATCTAAGCTACTGATTGTCAAGAAATAACCCCTGTTGTTTCCGGGAAGGGTATGCCATACCTCCCCAGGTGGAACCTCGTCGCGCCATTGCCTGCCTCTCCGGAGGGCTAGATTCGTCGGTATCGATGGCCATGGCCATCTCCGCCGGCTGGAAAATTTCGCGCACCCTTACGTTCGATTACGGCCAACGCGCTTACGATCGGGAGCGGGAGGCGGCCGCACGGCTGTCCGCCCACTACAAGGTGGCTCACCAGACGATCTCCCTGCCCTGGTTCAAGGAGCTCTTGCAGGGCGGCGGCCTCATCAACCGCAAAGACCGTTTGCCGACTCCCCAGGCTCGGGAACTTTCCGAATTTGATGCCTCCACCAAGAGTGCCAAGGCGGTCTGGGTACCTAACCGCAATGGCGTGATGATCGAAATCGCCGCGGGCATTGCCGAAGACTTAGGCGCCGAAGCGGTGCTGGTCGGTTTCAACCGCGAAGAGGCCGCCACCTTTCCGGATAACTCAAAGGCTTACGTGGAGGCGCTATCGAAGGCGCTTTCGTTCTCGACCTCCAATCACGTGAAGCTGCTCTCCCCTACCCTGTCGCTCGATAAGGTGGAGATCGTCAACGAAGCCCGTCGTCTGTCGTTGCCGCTGGATAATCTGTGGAGCTGTTACGAAGGGGAGGCGCAGATGTGTGGCGTTTGCGAGTCGTGCATGCGTTTAAAGCGTGCGTTGGCCGCGCATGGAGTATTGGCCAATGCCCCGTTTGAAAACGCACGTTTCTGATAAGCCGCTCACCTACGATGGCACCCAACTGGCGCCGCACTTCATCTACAAACAGTTTGAAATTTTGGGCGACGCCCTGGTGGCGTTCGTCGGCCCCGGAGAGGTGAAATTAGATCACATGGTCGACCTGACCGACGTGAAGAAAAATGCGCCGATCTATAGTCCAAAAATGGTGCATTTCTTAGCCGAGTTTTTCATCGATTCTTTCCAGGAAGGGATCTGGCTGCAACACCTGTTCGTTTGCAACGTCTACGAGTGGCTCTGGGAAAACGGCGTGACCGGATTGCGCCGCCGGGGCAATGATATCTATATAAACGAGCGAAAATTTTCCGTATCGATCGCCACGAAGAGTCCGGTGTCCGTGCTGATCCATTTCGCCGCCAACGTAGAAACCGAAGGCACGCCGGTGCCGACGTCGGGTTTGCGCGAACTAGACATTGAACCGCTCGTCTTCGCTCATGCGCTGATGGAAAAATTTTCGTTCGAATTAGAAACGGGCTTAAAAGCCCGGGTCAAAGCCACTCCCCGCACTTAAAAGGGGCCCACGTTTACGGTGCGTGCTCGGCCAGAAATGCGGCAGTGGCCCGGGCCACTTCGGCCAAAACCTCTTTACCGGTTCTCCCCGAGGACTTCAGTACGGCGTATCCGTGATCGGCCCCGGCAAGGGTGTGCAGAGTAATGCGTTCGTTCGCGCCGGCTATAGGACGCAGCAATTTCAAATCGGAAAGCTGGTCGCGCGTTCCCTGTAAAAACAGCATGGGGTGGCCCACCGTTTCCAAATGTTCCGCCCGTTCCGTCGACGGTTTCTTAGCCGCATGGAGAGGGAAGCCGAAGCAGACGATGCCCAGCGCCGCTTCAATTTCACCTCGGCTGGCAGCGGTGGTGGTCATCCGCCCCCCGAAAGATTTTCCACCCGCAAACACGGCGAGTTTGGGCTCGGCGTGTACGGCCGCATTCACCGCCGCCACCACGGTAGCCACCGCCACGTCCGGCGAGTCCGGGCGCTTCGATCTTTTCTCCATGTACGGGAACTGGTAACGGAAAGTCGCAATTTTCTCCGCGTGCAGCGCCTTGGCTAGCGCGGTCATCGCCGTGTGCTTCATGCCGGCCCCGGCTCCGTGCGCCATGACGAGCAGCACCTTCGCTTTGGGCGGCACCTCCAGAATGGCGGAAACCTTGATGGGTTTGGTCAACGGTACGGTGATCTTAAGTACTTTCTTCATGGGGGGGATTCTACGGTAGGTCTTCCGTAACGCAAAGGTTTGCGCGCGCCCGACTGATAAGACTCGGTCACCTGGGGTCGGAGCCCCGTTCTCAGTTCACCGACCTCAGGTACTGAGGCGGCACCTGGGCCCGGTCCATCTTGTGAAGCGTCTTGGCGGCGCGGAACGTCCACTGCGGATCGCGCAGGAACTCCCTCGCTAGCAAAACCAGATCTGCCTGCCCGCTCCGCACGATGGCGTCGGCCTGCATGGCTTCGGTGATCATACCGACCGTGGCCGTGGCGATATTGGCTCCGCGACGGACCGCCTCCGCGAACGGCACTTGGTAGTTCGCCCCGACCTGAATCTTGGCGTCCTTCACGTTACCTCCCGAGCTGCAGTCGATGAGGTCCACGCCCTGCGTTTTCAACGCTTTGGCGAGCTGAACCGAGTCTTCAATCGTCCAGCCACCGACGGTGTAATCCGTAGCGGAGATACGCGCGGCGAGCGGGAGGTCATTGGGCCACGAGCCCTTCACCGCCTCCACAATCTCCCGGAAGAAACGCGTGCGGTTTTCGAAGCTGCCGCCGTATTGATCACTCCGTTTGTTCGATAGCGGCGAAAGAAAATTATGGATGAGGTAACCGTGCGCACCGTGCAGCTCCAGCCATTTGAAACCGGCGGAGTGCGCGCGTCGGGCTGCGTCCGCAAACTTTTGCACGATACCCTGGAGCTCGGTCACCGAGAGTTCCCTGGGCCGGCGGTACCCTTCGCCAAATTCGATCGGGCTCGGCCCCACAACCTCCCAACCGCCCTTGGCGTTAATGAGATCCCCGTCGCCCTCCCAGGGCCGCGTGCGGCTCGCTTTGCGTCCGGCATGCGCGATTTGGATTCCGGCCACCGCCCCCTGGCCGTGGATGAAGGTGGTAATCCGTTTTAGAAACGCAATGTGATCGTCGTAGTAGATGCCATGATCCTGCGCGCTGATGCGTCCGATGGGCTCCACCGCGCTTGCCTCAACGCACACTAGCCCGGCTCCGCCGCGGGCAAACGATCCCAGGTGCACCATATGCCAGTCGTTGGCGAAGCCATCGACGGAGGAGTACTCGCACATCGGCGACACCACGACTCGGTTGCGGAGGGTGACGCCGCGGCTGGCAAAGTCGGAGAAGAGGTGATCGCTCACCCCGGGATCAACTGTCCGGGCAGGGTCGGGAATTCCCATACCGGCGGGGCAATGGGTCTCGCTCAGCCAGGCCCGAGAACCAGGCCCGGACCCGCTCGGCGAGCATGCTGGGCGAGGTTCGGCTCTTGATCAGATAGTCGATGGCTCCCAATTGGGCACTCTCCTCGAGGAAGCGAGGATCGCCGTAGTTGGTGAGCATCACGACCGGCAGCTCAGCGGTGGCGGGCGCCTTCCGCAGCTCACGGAGCATCTGCAGGCCGCTCGGCCCGGGAAGCCCGATATCCATCAATACCAGGTCCGGCACCCGCTCGGCGACCACCTCCAGGGCGGCCGCCGCACTTCCCGCGACCACGACGTC
>JAYUBV010000349.1:0-5514 GCA_043740655.1 Pseudomonadota bacterium
GAACCAAGGCAAACGGTCCATAGCGGCGGACCTAAAAAATAAAGAGACCATAGCGTTTCTCCACCAGCTCATCGTGGAATCCGACATCTTCGTAGAAAACTTTCGGGATGGGGTGATGGATGGTCTGGGGCTTGGCTACGCGGAGCTATCGGAAAAAAATCCCGACCTGCTGTACGTTTCGCTGCGCGGATTTTCCGGCGAGAAGGGGAAGAAGGCTGGACACGATTTGAACTTTATCGCCGCCTCGGGCGTTGGCGACTGGTGGATTGAAAATGGCATTCCCAACTACTCCACCCAGATGGGCGATCTCGTCGGCGGCACCATGACCCCCGCGATAAAGCTTTTGTCGCACCTGGCAAATCCCGGCCGCCGTGGAATGCATATGATCTCGTACATGGACGAAGGATTTCGCTCGCTGTTTCTCTCCCGAGCGTTCGACGCGTTCAAAGCGGAGTCGCTCGACGAATCTAAACGTGCGGAGTTCGGCACGCACAACTCGCTCGACGGAACGTTCCCGCATTCCCGCTACTACCGCTGTCGCGATGGGCAGTGGGTGGCGCTGAACGCCATTCAGGACAAACACTGGAACACCTTCTGCGAGGCGGTGGATCGCGAAATTTGGAAGCCCCGGATGTGGGACAAAGGGTTGGTCTCGGAGGTCGAGACGCTATTTCTCGATGCCCCCGCCCCGTACTGGGAAGCGCTGGTCGCCGAGCGCGACGTGTGCCTGAATCGGGTGGTGCCGTGGTCGGAGCACCTCGGATTTTCGCAAGCACGGCCGCAATTGGCCACCGATCCGCTCACCTGGGCGGGGTTTTTGCCGAATGAAACGTTACGCCCGTCACCCCAACTGGGGGGAGATACCTTTTCCGTGCTGCACGGAATGGGCATGAGCAATAAGAAGATCTCCGAGCAGATCCAAAAGGGGATCTTCTTCCAGGCGGAGAAAAAAGGGGCGGAAGAGAAGCCCGCCGACCCCAACCAGCCGGTCAACGCCCCAACGTCGTAAAAAAGAGTCCCTCCTTTTTCGCAAACGCTCCCCGCAAAAAAGGAGTCCCTCCTTTTTCTCGGTCGGAGAGATAGGTTTTTTGTATAACAACGATTTTTGTTAATTATTTTTTCTTATCTCGCTACGCGCGTACTGTCCTAAGGGTGCCAACCAATAAACACGAGGACGTACATGTCGAAGCCTTACTCGCCTTCCCGCCGATCTTTTCTGACCAATGGTTTGAAATGGAGCGGCGGCATCACCGCGCTGCTTGGAAGCCACGCCGCTTTCGCGGAACTCTGCGGCATCACGGTCGCCCAGCAGGAAGGGCCCTACTACCCCGAAGGGGACCTAGATCGTGACGCCGACCTAGTTCAAATTAAACCCGGCGACCCCCTCGCCAAGGGAAATATTATTCACGTCGTGGGCACCGTAACCGATGAAGATTGCCGCGCCATTCCCGGCGCCTTGGTAGAGATTTGGCAGGCTTGCTACAGCGGAAAATATAACCACTCCGAAGATCCGAACAAATTGGAGCTCGATCCCTGGTTTCAATACTGGGGCCGCGCGCGCTCCGACGCCGACGGGCGTTACGTGTTTCGCTCCGTCGTGCCGGGCTACTACCCGACGTCGAGTACCACGTACCGGCCGCCGCATATCCATTTCAAAGCGCACGCGCCCGGCCACCAGTCGTTGACCACGCAGATGTATTTCAATCCCGCGACCTTCGAAAATCCGGAAATCGGCAAGTTCGTGAAGTTTTGGAACGACAAGGAGAAGGTACCGGCGTCGCTCATCATCTCGTTTAACCCCGCGCGCGAGGGAAAGACCGGAAAATTCGATATCGCATTGAAGCGGCTGGCTTAAGCGAGGGCGGGGACGGCAAGGGGGTGCGGCTTGGGTAGTGGCAAAGGCACGGCCTTGGCTACCTTGTTGCGGCAATTATCGCATTTCTTACAGAGCCGCCCCTTTTCTTCCTTGAAGTAGTCGCGAAAGAATTGCGCGCGGCATTCTGTGGTCTGCCCATACTTCATGATGCGTTCAATGCGTTCGACATCGGCCTGGTAGCGGAGATCGTAGTGCTTCAAGAAATTTTCAAAATCGTCGGCGTCGTCAAAGGTGTGCGCAAGGCGAAAGCCTTTGCCGGGTTTCAAAACCCCCTCTTTTTCAAGGTAGGACAAGAGCACGCGGGCCTTGGTCGCAGGAATGTCCGCGGCGGTAACGATCGCGTCTAAAGTGAGGGGGGCTTTGCTTCCCTGACTCAGTTTTAAGATCGTCTGGTAAATCGTCGCGGCGTCAGCGCGGGTCGGATATTTTCCGCCCAGGAAGTACGAGTGCACGCGCTTGTCTTCGAGCCGGTACAGCAAAATGGCGCTAGCCTTCTTACCATCCCGACCCGCACGGCCGGCCTCTTGGTAGTAACTCTCCACCGAGTCAGGAAACGTGTAGTGCACGACGTAGCGCACGTCGGGCTTATCGATCCCCAGGCCGAACGCCTTGGTCGCGACCATAATCTTGTAACGGTTCTCCATGAACGCATGCTGACTGCTCGCGCGATCGGCGGTCTTTAGCCTCCCGTGGTATTTGCCGGCGGTCACGCCTTCCTTAAGCAAACGTCCGTGTAGCTCTTCGGCCAGCTTTACGGTGTTCACGTAGACGATTCCGCCGCCCTTGTGCGCTTCCACCGTTTCAAGCAGACGCTTGAACTTCGCCTCTTCGTTCACCGTTCGGGCGACCTCAAACACTAGGTTCGGGCGATCCACGCCCGTGCTGTACACGGGGGTGTTAGGAATCTTCAGCTGCTCAAGAATATCTTTTTCCACTTCCGGCGTGGCGGTCGCGGTTAGCACGAGAATCGGCGGACGCCCTAGCTCGTCGATGGCGCGACGGAGGTTTAAATACGCGGGACGGAAATCGTGTCCCCACTGCGACAGGCAGTGGGCTTCGTCGATGACGACGAGCGAAACGCCGCCTTTTTTCAGTGCCGCCAGGTGCTTGGGGTTCTCGAGCCGTTCGGGGGTGACGTAAATGAGCTCCGCCTGGCCATTTTTGACCGTGCGGGTGGTTCGGCGCTCTTCCTGGGCGGTGAGCGTGGAATCAAGCTTAGCGGCCTCCACCCCGGCCTCTTCGGCCCGGTCGGCCTGGTCCTGCATTAGGGACAGCAGCGGCGAGACTACGATCGTGGCCATAGGCAAAAATAAGGCAGGAAGCTGATAGCACAGCGATTTCCCGGCGCCGGTGGGCATGATGCCAAAGGCGTCTCCGCCGCTTAGTACGGTTTCGATTAGCTCCCGCTGACCGGGACGTAAACGGCGCACTCCGAAATGCTCGCGCGCTTTTCGTCCGAGATCGTTCCAAGTTAGGTTTAAAGTTTTTTTCCCGCGTCCCACAGTTTCCCACCGTGCAACGGACGGGCCGAAACTAGGCGTTGTACTCGGGGTTCATCGTGCGTTCGATGATCTTAGCGAGTTGCCGACTTGCTTTGGATTTCTGCACGTCCGCCCGGTACACAAGGCAGATCTTGTCCTGGAACTTCGGACTCTGCCCCTCTAGCTTCTCAAGCCGGTGGGACTTAACGCGAGTGGCGACCCGGCCGGGCAAGATGCCGACGCCCGCTCCCTCGGCAACCAAGGCCGTAATCACCTCGAGGTTCGCTGAATTTAGTACGCGCTTAAAGCCCATTCCCTTTTTCGCCAGCTGTTTCAGAATGGCTTGGGTTTGCAGCAAATCGTCGTCGCAGATAAGCACCGCTTCGCCGGAGTAGGGATCCTGTAGACGCGTAGGCTTGGGGCCGATCCACAACGTAACCTCGTCGTGGCACAGCGGTTTAATCACCAGGTCGGGATGCTGCCACGGATTCACTACGATTCCAAAATCCACTTTAAAGCTGATGACGTCTTCCGTTATTTTGCGAGAAAGATCGTGAACGAGTTTGATCTCCAAATCCGGATTGTCGTTGAGCAATTCACCGACGAAACTCGGCAGGGAGTAAAGCGCTACCGACGGATGGCAGCCGATGACGTAGCGGCCGCGAATCTCGTTCTCATCCCGCATGGCATCTTCGCGAATCTTTTCCCACTCGAGCAGCAACACCCGGGCCTGCGCAACCAGCTTCTGACCCGCGTGGGTGAGGTGCACCCCCGACTTCGTCCGGATGAGGAGTGGCGCACCGAAATTATCTTCAAGTCGCCGCACCGCCAGGCTCAGGGTCGGCTGGCTGATCCCTAAACGCTCGGCAGCGCGGGAGATGTTTAAGGTCTGACTAACCTCGATGAAATAGCCCAAATCGTGCGGGGAAGGCATCATAGGTTTTAACTATTACACCTATCCCTACTATAAATTCGACAATTTTTTGCGTTTGAACAAAATAGTGAATGTGAACTGCATCACCGGTCTCCGGAAGCTAAAGCGACGGGCGGAAGGAGGCCGGTGGTTCGTTACAGAAAAATCACCGGCTCGCCCGCCTGCCCATGTTTGGCTACCGTATCGTGGTAATACTTTTCCACCACATTACGTTTCAGCTTTAGCGACGGCGTGAGAAATTCGTTTTCCACCGTCCACGTTTCCTTCGCCACCAAGATGCGCGACAGCCGCTCGTGGGGATCTAAAACCGCATTCACGGCGTCCATCCGCTGCTTTAGCTCCGCGGTCAGCGTGGCATCGTCCATCGCTTTTCCGGCTTCGGAACGGGTGACCAACGCTAACGGCTGCGGCAGCCCGGTGCCGGCCACGCAGATGTGTTCGATGCCGCTTAAGCCCGCAAACTTCAATTCTATCGGCGTAGGCGCCACGTACTTCCCCTTCGCGGTCTTAAAGAGTTCCTTCACGCGACCGGTAATCTTCAAGAAGTTGCCATCGATAGCGCCCTGATCGCCCGTGCGCAAGTAACCGTCCACGACTACCTCCGCGGTCATCTCGGGGGCTTTAAAGTACCCTTCCATGAGGCACGCGTTCTTGACGAGAATCTCCTGCCCTTCGCCAATCTTCGTCTCCACTCCGCGCCAGGGGAGCCCGACGGTTCCCACGTGAATGCTGTCGGGCCGGTTTATGTGCGAGTATGCAAAGTTTTCGGTGAGGCCGTAGCCTTCCTGAATGTGGATGCCGAGTTTGACAAACCAATCGATCAACGCCGGGGCGAGCGGTGCCGCGCCGGAAATATTGAAACGCGCTCGGTGCAGCCCCAGCCCCTTCTGGATCTTCTTCTTGATGATCCAAGAAAGAACCGGAATGCCCAAGAGCTTATCCATTTTTTCCTGCGGCAACTTCTTTAGTACTCCTTGCTGGAACTTTTCCCAGATGCGCGGCACGCCGAGAAACACCGTAGGCTTCACCTGCGCCAAATTCTTAGCGAACAGATCGATTGATTCCACGAAGGAGACCCGCGCGCCGGAATAAAGGCCGACCGTTTCCGTCAACAGCCGTTCCGCCACGTGGGCCAGAGGTAGGTACGAAAACAGCGAATCACTCTGTGTGATTTTGATGTCCTTTAGGATGTTCGCCCCCGAAAACGCGAACGACAAAAAGTT
>JAYUBV010000350.1:0-41692 GCA_043740655.1 Pseudomonadota bacterium
GCAGGCGATCTACGTACCCGCGGACGACCTCACCGACCCGGCGCCGGCATCGGTGTTCGCGCACCTCAACGCGACCACGACGCTCTCACGATCGATCGCGGAGAAGGGCATCTACCCCGCAGTGGATCCGCTCGACTCGTCGTCGCGCGCGTTGCAGCCGGGCATCGTCTCGGATGAGCACTACGAGGTCGCGACGCAGGTGCAGCGCGTGCTACAGCGCTACAAGGAGCTGCAGGACATCATCGCGATCCTCGGCATCGAGGAGCTCTCCGATGAGGACCGGTTGACGGTGTCGCGCGCACGCAGAATCCAGCGCTTCCTCTCGCAGCCGAACTTCGTCGCTGAGCAGTTCACCGGCACTCCGGGCGAGTACGTGAAGCTCGAGGACACGATCAAGGGCTTCCGCGAGATCCTCGACGGCAAGCACGACGACCTCCCCGAGCAGGCCTTCTACATGGTCGGCACGATCGAAGAAGCGGTCGAAAAGGCCGCCAAGCTGAGGAATGCGTAATATGACGATAGATATCGTCACCCCGACCAAGCGCCTCGTGGAAGGCGCGTTGGCGGAAAGCGTGATCCTTCCGGGCACGCGTGGACAGCTGCAGGTGTTGCCCGGCCACGCGGATATGCTTGCCATGCTGGGGACCGGAGTCCTGAAGCTGATTACGGACGGGGGAACTCGCACGTTCGCCATCAGTTATGGCTTTGCCGACATCTCCAAGGGGAAGGTGACGGTCCTCGCGGAAACCGCGGAAGAGGCTAACGAGATCGATAAGTCACGCGCCGTGGCCGCCCAGAAGAAAGCCGAAGAGGCGCTGGCTCACACTTTGACCGATGAGAACCTTAAAAAATACCAACTTAAGCTCCAAAGAGCTGTCGTTCGTCAGCAAGTCTCTCATTAATCCGGCATCCGTAGAAACGCACCTCAAGATCAACGAGATCTTTTATTCCATCCAGGGCGAAAGTCTGTTCGCCGGCAAGCCTACGGTCTTCGTGCGCGTAGCGACCTGCAATCTCCGCTGTACCTACTGCGATACTCGCTACGCTTTTTGGGAAGGCAGAGTCCGCAGCGTCGAGGACGTTATGACGGAAGTGCGCCAGTTTCCCACCAAGTTTGCTTGTTTAACCGGAGGCGAACCGCTTGGACAAAAGGCGAGCTACGAGTTGATGCGACGGTTGGCTGGCGAGGGTTACACCGTGTCGCTAGAAACGGGCGGCGGATTTTCGGTAAAGGACGTGCCCGCCTCCATCATCAAGATTCTCGACGTGAAAACGCCGGAAAGCGGCGAGTGCGGGGCGATGGTTTGGGAGAATCTCGATCTGATGACTTCGCAGGACCAGATCAAATTTGTGGTTTGTTCTAAGGCTGATTTTGACTGGGCGGCCAAGCTTTGCCAGGACAACAATCTTTTCGATAAGTGCCCTATCCTGATCTCTCCCGTCGCCGATAAAGTGCCGTACGCCGAACTGGCCCAGTGGACGCTGGAAAGCGCCCTTCCCTTCACGATGCAGCTACAGCTTCACAAGGTAATCTGGGGCAACCAACGCGGCGTGTGAGCCACCTTTACGGCGCCGGGTTAAGCTGGGCGGCACTTAAGGGAGCCTTATGAAACTTTCGCTCGTCACGGTTTTCGTCCTGCTCGCGGGCATCGCCGCGCTTGCCCAGACGAGTCGGCTCAGTTTTCCTGCGAATGGATTCTCGGTCGATGTTTTAGAAGAGGCCAATCCTTCGGCCGAACAGGCATCGGCGCCGCTAGTGATGACGTTACCTCCGTCGGGTGGTTTTGCTCCGAACGTGAACGTGAGCATTCAGCCGTACACGGGAAATTTGGAGGACTACGTAACGCTGTCCGAGGGGCAGTTCAAGACGGGGAATTACAAGGTTCTCAATACCAAGAAGCTGGACTCCAAAATGTGGCAGTGGGAATACACGGGCATGGTGAAGAGTTTGGCTCTCCATTTTTATTCGAAAGTGATCGTTAACGGGAAAAAGGCTTTTCTGTCGACTGCAACCGCCACCGAAACGCAGTGGAAGGTCCACGCGGAACGGCTTAAAAACGTCGTGAACAGCTTTAAATTGGACTAACGATATGTGTGCGCAATTCTCTCTCGAGCCTGGCCCCACGGACCTAATGAAACTGTTCAACGCGATCTTTCCGGAAGGGGCCGCCTTTCACGGTTCGGTAAGGATTTTACCCCACCAGCCAGCGCCGATTCTGACGTCGGAGCAGAAGCGCCATGTCCTGCAGCTGATGAAGTTTTCGCTCGTGCCGTCTTGGTCTAAAGAGCCCAAGGTAAAGTTTGCTACGCACAACGCGCGGCTTTCCACCCATGACGAAAGGCTTCAGAAAGACGTGATGATCTTCGAGAAGCCCACCTGGCGCGGGGCCTTCCAGGCCCGTCCCTGCCTCGTGCCGATGAATGCCTTTTACGAAGCTGCCTACAGCGGCCCGCTGGCCGGGAACATGGTCCAGTTCAAGCCGAAGGATAAACCCATCTTGATGGCGGCCGGACTTTGGGAAAGCTGGACGGATAAAAACAGCGGCGAGGTCGTCCTTTCCTTCGCCATCATTACTGACAATCCGAGCGAAGAGATCGAATACTATGGTCACGACCGATCCCCCGTTTTTGTCGACGAGAGGGCCTGGGAAGAGTGGCTTACACCGAAACCCAACGCGTCGGCTCGCGACAAGGTGAAATTCCTGCTTGAAAACAAAGCTCAACTGAGCTTCGAAGCGACAAGCGATCGTCCGCTGAAAGCGGGCTGGGAAAAACGGAAGGCTAGTTCGGGCAAGGCGGGTGGCCGTCCGGCTCCGTATGGATGACGACGTCGACGAGGCCGGGGATCGCCTCTTTCAACTTTGCCTCCACCCGGTGGGAGATCTCGTGGGCTCGGTACAATGTAATTCCACCGGGCAAATGTAGGTTCAAGTCCAAGAAGTAGTGCCCCTTCTCGCCGCGGCTGCGAACGTGATGGCAATGTATTACGCCCTCGATCGATTCAGCGATCGACTCCACGCTCTTGGGATCAATGACGCTGGCATCCACCAACGGCTTAGCATTCTCCACCAATAGTTTCAGAGACAGGTAGATCAGGTACGCGGCAATGCCGAGCGAAACCCAAGCATCCACCTTCGGTAACTGAAAGTGTGCCGCGGCCACGGTTAGCAGCACTCCGAGCGAAGTGAACACGTCACTCATGTTGTGGAGGGCGTCCGTTCGTAGAAATGAACTGTGCAACCGTCGCGCCATCTTTTGCTGCCACCGGGCAAGGGAGAAACTGAAGGTCAGCGCCAGGATGACCAGAAATACGCCACGGAAATCAGAATGGGGAATCCCGCTAGTCCCCGACAATTGCGAGAACGCGCTTGACCCAACCTCGTAGGCGGCAAAGCAAAGCACCAGGGACAAGATCAGGGAAGATAAAGTCTCAAACTTGTAATGGCCGTAAGGGTGCCCTTCATCCGGGGGATCCGAAGAGAGGTGAACCGAAATCATTCCCAGCACGGTCGACGCGGCGTCAAAGTAGGTATGTAAACCATCCGCAACGAAGGCCAAACTATGGGAACTTCGGCCGTAGTAAACCTTCAGTGACCCCAGGATTAGGTTCGCGAATAAGGAGACGCCGAGCACCTTCGAGATGGCGTGAGTTCTTTCTTTCGAGGGCTGCATGAACCCCAGAAATATAGCCTGATTTCCGGGGTTTTAGGCGGGTTTCTACCGCCGAGTGCGGTTGCCGGAATGCGTTTTTTCCATTACTTCATGGGTACTTATGCCCACTCCGACCCCCATCATTCGCAAACCGGACTGGCTGAAGATTCGGCCGCCCGGTGGTGAAAAGTATTTGGAAATCAAGGGGTTGCTGCGTGGGCTCAAACTTCACACGGTTTGTGAGGAGGCGGCCTGCCCGAATGTGGCGGAATGCTGGGGCGGTGGAACCGCTACATTAATGCTGATGGGTGATACCTGCACACGGGGATGCAAGTTTTGCCACGTGAAGACGGGCAACCCCAAGGGCCTTTTGGATCCGCACGAACCCGAGAATGTGGCGCTGGCGTTATCGAAACTTTCGCTGACCTACGTGGTATTGACCTCGGTCGATCGGGATGATCTTCCGGACGGCGGTGCGGAACATTTTGGAAGAACGGTCGAAGCGATCAAGCGGCTTTCCCCGAACATGCTGGTCGAAGTTTTGATTCCGGATTTTCAAGGGGACAAACTTGCTATCAGGCGCATCGTGGACAGTGGTGCCGACGTCATTGCCCACAACGTGGAGACCATCGAACGACTTTCTAAGAAAGTGCGTGACGGTCGTTGTGATTACGAACAGTCGCTCGAAGTGTTGCGCGAGGTAAAACGTCTGAAGCCCAAGGCCGTTACCAAGTCATCGATCATGTTGGGCTTAGGCGAGAGCAAAGAAGAAGTGATGAAGGCGATGGACGATCTGCGCGCGTCGGGTTGCGACATTCTCACGCTGGGCCAGTACCTGCGTCCGTCGACTTGGCACTTGCCGGTGGATGAGTACGTCACGCCCGCGATATTCAAAGAGCTTGAAGAGATCGGTCTGCAAAAAGGATTTTGGTTTGTACCGTCGGGGCCGCTCGTACGCAGCTCTTACCGCGCCGGCGAAAAGTTTTTGGAAAGCAAACTGAGGGAGAACTCACTTGCGTAAACTTGATCCCATGAAGAAAAGACTCGGTCTGAAGAGGAAGGCAAAAATGGCGTTACAGTCTAAGGGTAACGGCGCCAAAGCCAAAACCGAGGGCAAAGCACTAAGTAGCGCCAAAGGGTTGCCGGTTTCGGGCGCCTACCGCACCGATCTTGAATTTGTACTCGACGAGAAAAACCGGCCCGATACCAAAAAGGAGCCGAAGCTCTCGAGCGACGCCCTTCTCGCCATTTACCGAAATATGGTGCTGACGCGTCTTTACGACGAGCGCGGTATGTTGTTGCAGCGCCAGGGGCGCATTGGTTTTTACGTGCCGTCGTTCGGGCAAGAGGCCATTCAAACGGGAACCGCGGCCGCGCTGGGCAAGTCTGACTGGATCTTTCCGAGCTACCGCGAACCGGGTGTTTTCCTTTATCGCGGCGCCGATGTTTTTGAAATGCTGTGCAACCTTTTTGGCAACAGCGGCGACGTTTGTAAGGGGCGCCAGATGCCGGTGCATTACAGCTTCAAAGAGCTGCGCTTGTTCTCCGTCTCAAGCCCGATCTCGACCCAAGTGATTCAGGCAACCGGTGCTTCGCTGGCCTCCATGCTAAAGGGCGAGAAGGATGTTGCGATTACCTACTTCGGTGACGGTGGTACGTCCGAAAATGATTTTCATACCGGACTTACATTCGCGGGCGTCTATAAAACGCCCACGATCTTTATCTGCACGAATAACCAAACGGCGATTTCGGTGCCCACGAATAGGCAGTGTGGAGCCAAGCGACTCGTAGACAAAGCGATTGGCTACGGCATGCCGGGCATTGCTGTCGACGGAAACGACGTGCTGGCGGTGTACAAGGCGACCAAGGAAGCGGTTGACCGCGCCCGGAACGGCGAAGGCCCCACGCTGATTGAATGCGTGACTTACCGTATCGGACCCCACTCCTCCTCGGACGATCCGACGCGCTACCGCGACGAAGCCACTTACCAGTTCTGGAAGCAACGCGACCCCATCGATCGTTTTCGTCAGTATCTGATGAGCAAAAAGGTTTTATCGGAGAAGCAGGACCAGGCGCTTATCGTGGACCTGAAGGCTAAACTCGCCGATGCGGTCGAACGCGCGGAGGCCCAGCCTCCTCCGGGCATCGAAGACCTTTTTAACGACGTGTTCGCGGAACTGACCCCGCAGTTGGTGCGGCAGCGCGCGGCGATGCTCGAAGAGCAACGCCTGCGCGGCAAATTTGAAAACACTAGCGTGGCGTTCCCCCTTTAAGAGGACTGGTTTACATGCCAAACATGACTTTAATACAAGCGGTTCGCGATGCGCTTCTGACCGAGATGGCGCTGGACGACCGAATCGTTATCATGGGCGAGGACGTCGGCCATAACGGCGGTGTGTTTCGCGCGACCGAAGGGCTGCAGAAGGAGTTCGGCGAAGCCCGCGTGATGGATACGCCTCTGGCGGAAAGCGGCATCATTGGTCTCGCGGTCGGCATGGCGATCAACGGCCTGCGACCGGTTCCCGAAATTCAGTTCATGGATTTTATCTTCCCCGCTTTCGATCAGATCGTGAGCGAGGTGGCGAAGATCCGTTACCGCTCCGGCGGTGGTTTCACCTGCCCCATGGTCATTCGCACCCCCTACGGCGGCGGCATCAAGGGCGGCCACTACCACTCGCAGAGCGCGGAAACCTATTTCACAAACACCCCGGGTCTGAAGGTGGTCGTGCCGTCGAATCCCTACGACACCAAGGGGTTGCTCATTGCGGCCATGCGCGACGAGGATCCGGTTTTGTTCATGGAACCTAAGCGTCTGTATCGGTCGTTAAAGGGTGAAGTGCCCGATGGCCCGTACACGGTGGAGATCGGCAAGGCGAACGTCGTGCGCCAAGGCTCGGACATCACCATCATCGCCTGGGGTGCCATGGTGCAGGTGGCGCTGAAGGCCGCCGAGCTCTGCGAACCGCGCGGGGCGAGCTGTGAAGTCGTCGATTTACGTACTCTGGTGCCGCTCGACGAGGAAACGATTTTGGAATCTGTAAAGAAAACGGGCCGCGTCGTTATCGTGCAGGAAGCCCCTAAGACGTGCGGATTTGCTTCGGAAGTCGCGGCGCTTATCGCCGAAGAGGCGATTCTTTACCTCGAAGCTCCCGTTACGCGCGTAACCGGTTTCGACACGCCATTCCCGTACACTTTGGAACACGTTTATCTGCCGGACCCCGAGCGAGTCGCTCTGGCGGTCGGCAAGGTGAAGAACTTTTAGGGGTCGGCCCGTCTTTGCGAGGAGCAAAGCGACGTGGCAATCCCGGTGAGGATAAATATGGAATTCAAACTACCCGATATCGGCGAAGGCATTCACGAAGGTGAGATCGTAAAGTGGATGGTGAAGGAAGGCGACGCAATCGCCGCTGACCAACCGATGTGCGAGGTGATGACCGATAAGGCCACCGTCGAAATCCCTTCCCCCATTGCGGGAACGATTGCGAAGATTCACGCCGCCGAAGGCGTGACCATCGAAGTCGGCAAGGTCATCGTCAGCATCGCCGAAAAAGGCAAAGCTGCCGCCGCGCCCGCTCCGGCCGCCAAGGCAGAAGCCCCGAAGAAGGCAGCACCACGCGAAGAGCGGGAAGCGGCGAGCGAAGAGACGGCGCAGGAAGGTGAAGGGGCTTCTCAGTCTAAAGGCAGTATGCCCCGTACGGACCGCCCGGCGCCGCAGCGTGATGCCACGCCGAAAGCGGACGCGGAACCGTTGCCATTTGAAATTTTAGCCACGCCGGCCACCCGCAAGTTGGCGCGCGATCTCAATATAGACCTGCGCCAGCTAAAGGGCACTGGCACCCAGGGCCGTATCACCAAGACCGACGTGCAGCTCGCTGCCGAAGGACAGGAAGCGGCCACCGAACGTCCATCGCATTCCGCGGCGGCTTCGATGAGCCTGGCGCGGACCGGTTCTCAGGTAGCGACGCGTCCGACGTCGTTCACCGGTGGGGAAGCCGAGACCCGTATCCCGTTGCGTGGTATTCGCAAGAAAATCGCCGAGGCGATGACCCGCTCCAAGCACACGGCGGCACACTTCACTTACGTGGAAGAGGTAGACATGACGGAAGTCGTGCGGCTACGCAAAGAGGCCAAGGGAGAAGGCGAAAAGATGGGCGTGAAGCTTACCTTCTTGCCCTTTATCATCAAGGCGGTTGTACCCGCGTTGAAAGAATTTCCGATGCTGAATTCGTCGCTCGATGACGACAAGCAAGAGATCGTGGTGAAAAACTATTTCAACTTCGGCATCGCGACCGACACCCCGAACGGCCTCATGGTTCCCGTGATCAAGAATGCCGACCGTAGGACGGTGTGGGAACTCGCGGACGAAATTACCTCATTGTCAGACCGTGCGCGCAACGGCAAGAGCCAAGTGGAAGACCTTAAGGGCGGAACGTTTACGTTCACTAACGCGGGCTCCATCGGTGGCGTATTCGCTACGCCGGTTATCAACCATCCGGAAGTCGCCATTATGGGGGTTAACTCCATCCGGAAGCGACCGATGGTTATCGACGATAAAATTGAGATTCGTGAGATGATGTATCTTTCGTTGTCGGTTGACCACCGCGTGGTGGACGGCGCTGACGCGGCCCGTTTCATGAACCGCGTGGTGTTCTACCTCTCTAACCCAATGAGATTGGTGTTCGCCTAAGGAGTTTTATGTCTAAGAAGTTCGATGCCGTAGTCATTGGCGCGGGTCCCGGAGGATACGTGTGCGCGATCCGTTTGGCCCAGCTTGGAAAAAAAACCGCCATCATCGAAAAGGAACGCGTCGGCGGAGTTTGCTTGAACATCGGGTGCGTTCCCTCGAAGGCGCTTATCTACGCTTCCAACCAGTATTGGAAGATTAAGAACGAATACTCCGAAATCGGAATCGAAGTGCCCAAGGTCACGCACGACATGGGCAAGATGATGGAATGGAAGGGCGAGGTCGTTAAGAAGCTCACCGGTGGTGTTGCGCAGCTCCTCAAGATGAATGGCGTCGAGCTGATCAAAGGAACTGCCTCGCTCGAAACCGCGCATCGAATCAAGGTAACGACTAAAGAAGGCATGGAAGTAATCGAAGGCACCAGCGTGGTGATCGCCACGGGGTCGGTTTCGATCGACATTCCGATCCTGCCCCAGAACGGCAAAAATATTTTGAGCTCCACCGAAGCGTTGGACCTGAAGACGGTGCCGAAGAGGATGATTGTAGTTGGCGGCGGATTCATCGGCGTTGAGATCGGCACGGTGTACGCCAAACTCGGCACGCAGGTCACCATCGTAGAAGCGATGGACCGTTTGCTGATGACGGTGGACCCTGAGCTAGTGGCTCCCGTCGAGAAAAAGCTTAAAAAACTCGGCGTGCGCGTGCTCACTAAGACGAAAGCCGTGGGCCTTAAGGAAAAAGACGCCGCGAAGGCGAAGGACCTGCACCTCGAAGTCGAATTGCCGGACGGCAAAAAAGAGTCGTTGAATGCCAACGTGATTCTCGTTTCCGTTGGCAGACGGCCAAATGTGGCGGGGCTCAACCTCGATAAGCTCGGCGTTAAAATGGATCAGCGCGGAAATGTACTTACCGACGATACCGGCCTGACTTCGGTCCCCGGCCTTTACGCGATCGGCGACGTGAACGGCGCGCCCCAGTTGGCGCACCGGGCGTCGATGGATGGACTGCTCGTCGCGGCCACCATCGCGGGTGACATTTCTCACCGTGATTATAAATCGGTACCGTGGGCGGTGTTCTCGGATCCCGAGATTGCGGTGTGCGGTCTGACCGAGGCGGAAGCGAAAGCTAAAGGCTTTAGTGCCGCGGTGGGCAAGTTCCCATTCGCGGCCAATGCACGCGCATTGGGCACGAATGAGACCGACGGATTCGTAAAAACGGTGGTCGATGAGAAAACCGGCCAGATCCTAGGCGTTCACATCGTGGGCCCCGAGGCGTCGAATTTGATCGCGGAAGCCAATCTCGCCATCGAGATGGGCGCCACCGCGGCGGACATCGAGCGGGTCATTCATGCTCACCCCACGTTGTCCGAAGCGTTTCCGGAATCCGTCGAAGCGGCCTTCGGCCATGCGATTCATATTTATAGGCCGAAGGGCAAAGGCTCCGCCGCGGCGGTCCGTGATGGAGCGACTAGGACGCAGACCAACGCATGATCGAAGCTGATGCCATCGCCTCGCCCGTTTTAGGCATGCCGCCAGTGCGGCCGCTTGAATTAGTGGATTTGGGCCAACGTGAATACCTCGAGGTCTACGAAATGCAAAAGAGTTTCGTGGAGGAGAGGAAGGCGACCGCGGTGTCGCTCGATCGTTTGATTTTGGTCGAGCATCCGGCGGTCTTTACGTACGGTCGCAAGTGCGGCCCCATCCCCGTTATTGCCGACGGCAATCAACGGGTCGCGATCGAACGCGGTGGCGAGGTCACGTACCACAACCCCGGTCAGTTGGTGGCCTATCCGATTCTGTCGCTCCAAGGGGCTGAGCAGAGCGTGCCGTATTACCTGCGCGGGTTGGAAGAGGTGCTCATCCAAACCCTGAGCGATTTCAACATCGCGGCCGAGCGGAAGGCCGGTAATACCGGCGTGTGGGTCGGTGGGCAGACCCGAAAGATCGCCAGCCTGGGCGTGGCTATCACCCGTTGGGTGACCTACCACGGCTCGGCGCTCAACGTGGATAATGACTTGTCCGGCTTTTTCGAGATAAACCCCTGCGGGTTGCCAAGCCACGTGATGACTTCGATGAAGAAGGAGCTGGGGACCGGGTGTCCACGGATTGCCCAAGTTAAAGAGAGATACGTAACCCGATTTTGTCAGGTCTTCGGCCGGAGAATCGGATAGGATTTAAGTATGTTCCCAAAGAAAGTCGAAAATCCCGCCGTAGGTAAAGCCGACCGTAAGAAGCCGCCGCGCACTTACGCGATCATCGACCAAAAGGGCTGCACCGGATGCCACGCTTGCATCCCCGTTTGCCCGGTTGACTGTATCGAGCAGGTTCCCGGTGAAACGCATCCGGACTTCATGCGCTTGGTGGAAGTGGATCTCGAGCGTTGTATCGGCTGCGAGATGTGCGCGAATATCTGCCCGTGGGAAACCATCTTTATGGTGCCTCCCGGCGAGACCGAAGAAAAAGCCCGCGAATGGACCCTACGGTCCATTATGTACCAGGGCGTCGGCGAAGGCGTGGAGCCGGTTGCGGCTCCGGAAGCGTCTGCCACCCCAGAGCCGCAAGACAAATAAGGTTTACTGCGCGCGGCAGCCGACCGAACCGTAGACGTCGTAAACCGCCGGTCCCGACGGTTTGTAATATATGCAAACGCCGCCGCCGCTTCCCTGCGAAGAGAACGCGCCTTTGTTTTGCTCGCATACGGATTTCAGTTCAGTGGCTTTTTCCGCCATCTTCACCCGTGCCGCACTCTCGGCCTGCGCGCACGCCGAGGCCTTGGGCCCCGTGGCCTGCGCACGGCCGGAGACCTGCTTGGACCAAGGCGGAGTCGGGAAATCGCTCACGGCGTTGGCCTGGGTAAGCAGACATTGGAATAGAACCAAGGGGATCAATTTTGAGAACAGATTTAGTTTCATTGTGAAACCTCCTGAAGGTGATCGTGGCTCGCCCTTCCCCCTCGGTAAAGGGGAAGGAACAGTTCTAAGGTCGCGAGGTTCCAACATTTTGGAACATCAATTTCGGTTCAAATTGACGATGTAGTTTTCTACGGCGTGCCTTAGCGCCGCTTCTGCACTGGGCGTTTGGCCGACGGAAAATCCGGTAACGTGGGCGTCGTGCAAAAGTTTTTGCCCGGCATCGTCGATTTGGCCGGAAAAAACCACCGCCTTGGCCGGTCCGGCTTTTAACTGCGATACGATCTCGCCCACCAATTTTCCCTGCAGCGTTTGCGCATCGGTTTTTCCTTCGCCGGTGAACACGTGGCTGTGCAACGTAATCAACGTAGAGAACTCGATGGCTTCGAGAAACGCTTGGGCCCCCGGCACCACCTTCGCGCCGAGCGGACCTAGGAAGGCAGAACCGAGCCCGCCTCCCGATCCGCCGTGCGGTTTGTCGCCGACGCCTAAAAGCTTGCCCCAGTTTTCCATTCCCGCTTCGAGCTTCTCCACCTCTTCCGGGCTAGCGCCCTTTTGTGGCGCAAAGGTACGCGCGGAACCCAGGGGACCCACTAAAGGATTTTTCACGTCGCACCAGGCAGTAAGCTCCATTCCCGAAATCAAATTTTCAGTCGGGGGTGTAATCGAACGAATGTTGGCCAGTGAAGCACCGTCGCCGTAAGATCCGGGCATTTGGTAACCTAAGGCCTGTAGCATTCCTGAGCCACCATCGCTGGTCGACGTATCGCCAATGCCGATGGTGACGCGCAGAACGGGATCGGAAAAACAGCGCCGGATGAGGATTAAAAGTTCGCCCAGTCCGCGCGTGGTGGACTTCATGGCGTTGCGACGATCCGCGGGCAGCGAACAGACGGAGGCGCATTCAACGAAGAGAGAGCGATCGCGAAACTGCAAGACGTCGGCTTCCACGGGTTCGCCCATCGGGTCGCGAGATTTAATTTTAAACTCCCGACCGCCCTTGGCTTTGTAGAGACCGACCAGCGTTCCCTTACCGCCGTCGCCGGCCGGCAGCTCTTCAAAGCCGATGCCCTTCATGGCGAGTGCGACCGCAATGGTGCGGCAGGCATCCAGGGCCGAAAGCGTGCCTTTGAAAGCACTCATCAAAATCAAAACGGAATGGGGAAGCGGGTTGGGATTAGTTATTGTCGTTGCCGATGGCTTCTACCGGGCAGGCCGCCATCGCCTCATCGCATTGGCGAGCTTCGTCTTCGTTTTCGGGCTGTTTGTAGACGATGTCGTGATCCTGCTCGGCCGACTCCTTGAAGTTATTCGGAGCGGCTTCGGAGCAAACACTGCATAGAATGCATTTGCGATCGACGTACCACTTACCCGGTACGTTATCGTCGAATTTGTCGTTCTTGTCGGCCATGAGCGGTTCTGGTTTTACATCCAACCTTCCACCTTGAGAAGTCGAAAAGGTCGGTTAGGGTTAACTGGCTAAATCGCTTGGATAATTAGGGTCTTGCAGGTGGCTCGCTTTGGACACTTCTCGCGGAGTTTTGGGGGAGAGGAGGCTCAAGGCAATGTCCTTCCACCGGAACCAGGTCTTGTAGAAGTCGCGTATCTCGCCCCGCCGCTCGCGGAGTGAGGGTAGGTTTTTAGCCGCGTGGACTACCCGGCCGGCAAAATCGACCGGATCGAGTGACGTCAGAATGAGGGGGCTCGTCTCGTAAAAGGCCTCATCGGTGAGGTGTCCCACGGTGGTGATCGTGGGCACTCCGTGGGCTAACGCGGCGATGACCGAGGTCCGGCGCGTGCTGACGCCATCGTCGAATGCGGCTACCAACAGATCGATACTTTGCATCCAGCGCGACACCGTCTCGGTGGGGAGGTAGCCGGTACAGTAGTGTGGAACGTTTTTAATTTTGGGGAATCGCATCGCGAATTCTTCGTCGGTCACGCCGATGAAAATCCAGTAGCAGGGAATTTTGGCTTTGGTCACCTCCTTCATCGCTTCGTTGAGACAGGGATAGTCTTTTCCCGCTCCGCCTAGGCTGAAAACGCCCAGCGCCACGTCGGTGGGAAACATGCTTAGTTCGCTACGATAGTGCTCCCGCTCACTCACCGTCACCGGAGTGATGGGGATATTGGAACCGACCGGCACCCAGTAAATTTTCTTGGCGGCCCATTTAAATCTCGTTTTCAACATCTTCACCCACGGCTGAATCGTGACCAAAACCGCGGCGCTACTCCACGTGAGAATTCCCAGCGCTAAACGTTGAATGGGGCCGGTGATGAAAAAGCTGGGACGGCTCAGCTCCACGTAAGGCTCATGCACGATCGTGTGAATGCGCGCGCCGTCGATCTTGGCGAGCAGCATGGCCACCGCTAGTCCTATGCTCGTTCCTTTTTTCGAGTAAAGGTGAGGCACCCAATTTACTAAGATGAGCTCGGGTTTGCGCAGTGGAATTTCCGCGAGTAATGAGCGAATTCCCCAGAGTCCCCAGCTACTCACCACGTTAAGCACGCGGATGCCCGGTTCGGGCAAGCTGCTCGCCTGTTCTTTGCCGCAGAGGAGGGTGATTTCATGGCCTTGCGAGACAAGCTCGCGCGCCAGCTGAACGGAATAGTCCCCCACGCCGCAATGGGACGGAGGAATGCGGGCCGTAATGATACAGATCTTCATGCGAGATCCCGATTATCTCACAGGCTGGGCGGTAGCGTTGCTTGCAGCCCGGCCGACGGCTTAACTGGCTTAGTCGGCTTCTTGGTCTTTGCCTTGGACTTTGATGGGTTCTTCCCTAGGTCTTTGGTAGTGATGAAATCCACTTGCGACAGCTTACCGATCTTCTCGAAGCGTTGTTTCTGCGCTTTGGTGTAGCGGCTTAGCTTTTCGACGACCAAGAATTTACGGTCGTGCTTAAGGGCGGCGACGGCGGTGGTGCCCACTCCGGAGAACGGGTCTAAAATCCAATCGCCCGGGTTGGTTCCCAGCACGACTAAACGTTCGAGTAGGGCCAAAGGCTTCTGGCTGGGATGGCCAGCCACGCGTTCGCTTTGCGGCGTGATGGGCATGGACCAAATGTTTCGCAGCTGCTTGCCTTCGTTGAAGGTCTTGGCGGTTTGGTAGTGAAAGGTCCAGTGGGACGCTTCTTTGTTGGTGTTGTTACATGCCCACACGAGCTGCTCGGAGCTTTCGGTTAACATGCGGCAGGTGATGTTGGGCTGCGCATTAGGCTTTACCCAAACGATGCTGTTCAAAATTTTAAGGTCCAGCTGCTGAAGGATGAAGCCCATCGTGTAGATGTTGTGGTACGTGCCGAATAGGTAGATGTTCCCGTTGGGCTTTACCACTCGGCAAACTTCCGTAATCCACTTAAAGCAAAACCCGAAATACTCTTCTTTACTGAAGCGGTCCCACGCCTCTTGCATCGTCACGTGCTTGGAGAAGGCCCAGGAAAGGCCCTTCTTTTTGCTCATGTTGTACGGCGGATCCGCGATGCAGGCGTCAAAGGAACCGTTAGGTAGACGTGCTAAGACGTCGAGCGCGTCACCAAGAACGACCGTCGATTTTTTAAGTTTCATTGAGCAATTAGTTTACGGTCGAAGAGATCTTCGGGAAAGGCAAAAAGCTCCGCGTAACGCCGAAACTTTCGTAGGCTCGTTCCACGTTTTCAAACACCTCTTCGAACATCGCCCGGCGATCTAGACCGACGAACTTGGCATCGCTATCGAGGGTGCGGGAGACCGTTTCGGTGAACTTCATGATGAAGAACTGGGCGCTTTTCACGTAGGTCCGGCCGAACAGATTCAGGCGGTCCATGATGTCCGGCAGCACGATGTGCAAGAAGTGCAGATGACGGCTTTCGTCGGCCTGCAGCGACTTACAGATCTCCGCACCCATCGGATCGATGTTGGCGACCTTGGCGCGGCGTAGGAACGCGTGCGCAAAGTTTTCCGAGAACAAAGTCGAGAACAACCAGTTTTCCACGCGGTAGAAGCCCATCGACGCGGCCTGACCAAGTACGTGGTATTTGTAATCATACTTCACCGGTGCGCCGAGCTTCTTTAGGTAGTTCTCCAGCACGAACACGTGCCGGGACTCATCGAAGCACTGGGCGGATAGGTAATAAGAGATCTCATCGCTTTTCAGTTTAGCGCTGGCCTTCGGCATCATGTTGGCGATGACGTTGAGCCCCATCTTTTCGAGCGTGTAAAAAATCGTAACGAAGCGGATCCAGATACGGCGGGTCTCGTCATCCACCAGGATATTGGGTTCAAAATTGATCTTAGTAGGGGCAAACCACTGCTGCGCACTGGCCTGAAGGTACAGGCGGCGAATCTTCTGTTCGTTAACGCGGGCGCTATCGTTGATGGACGGGCGTAGCATCATGTCCTGCAAGGCGGCATTGTCTGACATCAAGAAGCTGGCGGATAGCCCTTCGCGCTTAGGCGGTAAGGTCGGGGGGATGTTCTGTTCCATATTACGCAATCACTCCGTTCGGCTAAAAATAGGAGACCGTCAACGTTGAGTCAAAGTATGAGATTCTAGCAGTTTTCCAGCCTTATACCAGATGCTGCAGCGAGTCGCTGTCCAGCATTAAGGTCACCGGCCCGTCGTTGACCAGCTCGATATGGAGATCCGACCCAAACGGGGTGCTAGAAACGCGGGTTCCTTCTAAGATCCCGGGGGCTTGGCGGATTAGGTGGTCGTAACACCGCATGGCGAGGTCACGGGGCGCCGCTCCAATGAAGGAAGGGCGGGTCCCTTTTCGGCAGTCCGCAAACAGGGTGAACTGCGAAACGAACAGGAATTCGCCCTGGGCATCCCGGGCCGAGAGATTCATCTTCCCTTCCGTATCCGAGAAAACCCGAAGCCCCTTTAACTTCCCCAACATGAAGTCGACCGTGCCTTCGGAATCGCTGGGGCCGATTCCCACCAAAACGAGCATCCCTTTACCGATGTTCGCTATACAAGAAGTTGGCAGTGTGGTCGTGGCAGCCTGTGCACGCGCTACCCTTTGGATCAGTAGTTTCATCTTCGATTCTCTTAAGCTTTCTTGCGTATTCTACTGCACGGATTCGTTATGTTCAGTTGCACTACAGGTGGGGCTTAATTTGCGGCGATTTTAGAATCGCTAATCATTCCCGCTTCGTCCGCCCGAAGCGTTTAAGTTTTTAACAGTAGGGTGACGCAAACTGGAAGTGATTACTACCCGTATACAGGCCCCTACAGGCCATTTAGAGCCTAGCCGCCACCCTGGAACACCGCTTGCACAATAAGCCTCCGAGATACCTGTACCGTCTCGGCCGACGCGATTCGTTTCGCACAAGGCTTAGTCGGGTGCAGGACAAAATGCAGTTTTTGAAGTTGCCCGTAAAGCAGGAGTTCTCGATGAACCGTCGAACGTTGTTTGTAACTGTTGGTTGGATTGCGCTCAATCTTTTGTGTGCGTCCCCTCTACTGGCCGAACCACCTACCAAACATGATGAGGGTACCCCCACCGGTACGCCGCCCACGGCTGCTGACGGCCGCCCCACGCTGGAGACAGTAGCCACGCCTACTACCTACGATGATTTGATTAAGGCGTTCGGCAAAGTCGACTCGAAAGGCCTTAAGGTCACCGAGCAGACTTTGATCGAAAATGGCAAAAAGTCCGACGTCACGATTAAGACCGACGAAGCCGCTCAGCTTAAAAAGTGGGTGGAGAATTTCAAGGTTTATCGTGAAGCCATGATGAAGTGCGGCGCGAGCGATCGCAGCGCGAAAGCTTTCGCTTTGTATCTCGATAAGTATGTCGCTGAACTTTACCGCGTAATCACGGCGGACCCGTCCAAGGCCACCGGCACGGACGAGAAGACGCTCATCACAATGACCGCTCAGCTCGAGCGTTTCATGGATGAGAAGGCGAAAGAGTTCTCGGCCGATTCGAAAGACTTTGCGGAAGCGGACACCAAGCTACGCACGCAGCTCGTGAAAACCGTTAAGCTGTTCTTCGGTGAGTACCGCAAGCTTGATTTCAAAGAAGACGCGGCACGCGTGTACGAAGAGAACGTCGCCAAACCGGTCAAAGGTGAAGCCACGATTCAGATCACGCATAAACCTTTCGAGCCCATGCTCAAAGAAATGGACGACGCGGTGAAGTCTTTGAAGGCTCGCTCTGCGAATCTCGAAAAGACTTGTAAGCTCTCGGCTCCGGCCGGTGGAACGCCTACGGGCACGGCAACCGGAACGAAGACGGGGGGAACCTCCACTGGTACCGCTACCGGGACGGCTACGGGAACGGGCACGGGACTTTCGAGCACCGTGAAACCTCCGGTACTTGGTGGAAAAGAGGCTCCTCCGATCGGCGGTAACCCGACCGGCACCGGCACTCCGGCCGGTACGACCCCCGGAACTCCGGCGGGCACTGCGGCAGGAACTGCCGCTGGCACCGCGGCCGGCACGGGACCTGGCTTCGTAGAAGTACCTCCCCAGCAGAACAACTTTGATCCGAACCAGTTCGCGGCTCAAGTACAGCCGTTCATTGATAACCTGCGGAACGACATCGCTAAGCAGGCTCAATTGCAACAGGATGACTTGAACAAACGTCTGCAGGCAGGTCAGCAAGCTTTGCAAGACATCGGTCGGTTGCAGAACCTGGAACAGGATCAGAATAAGAATGCTTTAGCGGATGCGCTTCGCAACGTCGGCAACAAGGGTGGCGACAAGAGCAATACGGAAAATCCTCCGCAGCAGCCGCAGATTCCGAATATTTCGCCTCAGGTGGGCAGCGGAAGTCAGGGGCAGCCGCCTCCGGTGCCGCCGAATGAGCCCCAACCGCAGCAGCCGCAAATCGTTCCGTTTATGCCTCCGCCGCAGTTGGCGCAGAGCCCGATCGTGATTCCGCAGGAGAATAAGCCCTGGGAAGATGAGCGTCGTCGCGGTTATGCCCCGATTCCGGTGCAGAATAACTCAGGGATTATGGACTTGCTCCGCATGACTCAGGCGCAGCTGCAGCAACAACAGCTGGCCGCCGCTCAGCGTAATCAGCTGGGTAATACGGGTTTTAATAATGGTGGAAACGGCGGAATGCGTGGCCGAGTCATGAATGGCCCGCGCCGCTCGTCTCGCACGACGGGACTGTCGCGCGGACCCGGTGGAACATCGTTGTCGCGCTCTAACACGACTTCGCCGGCCCTTCGTCGCGGACCCCAGGCTCAGATCTCGGTTAGCCCGCGGTCACGCACGGGAAGCCTGCCGAGCAGCATCGAAAGCCGTAGCTCTTTATCGCGTTAATATCCCGACTTGGGGCCGTGCCCCGTCGAGGTTCCTAAAATTGCCGGTGTTGCGAAAGCATCGCCGGCTTTTTTATTTTTAGAGAGCGAGCGGAATCTCTCCGTACCACAAACCACCGCTGACCCGGTCGGTCTTGATCGTGCCGTTCGGCATGACGATGGCGCGAGTGATTTCGCTGGGGGTCGGCACGCGGCAGTCGTCGCCGAGTACGGCGTAGGGGCCTAGGATCGATTCTGGGGCCACTGAAACATTTTTCCCGAAGATGACCGGGCCGCGCAGTTCAATGCCCGACGGAATTTGGGCGCCGGCCGGTGCCCAGATCCCTTGCTGAATTTCTTGGTAGCCCATCCACTTCGTCAGCAGATTTTTCAGTACGGGCTCGCTCTCGCCGAGCTTATCCATGAGCGCCATCGAGGCTTTCCAGAATGGCGATCGTTCGCCCGTGTCGTACCAATAATTTCGCTCGGTGAAAAAAACGTTGGCGCGCTCGGGAAATTCTTTCATTAAGCGCGGATAAAGAATTTCGTTGATGCCCGACGGAACCGCCTCGAGAAAACGGAAGACCTCCGGGCTAAGCAAATGCACCCCGGTAAAAATGCCCGTCTTAGCGGGTGCCGCTACCTCGCATCGGGGTAGCGATGTCAGGCGTCCATCCATCTGGCAGCCCACCTTGGCGTAGAACGGTTGAATAGCGTCGTCCTGATGCAGCAGCATCGACGCCCACGAGCCACGGGATAAGTGCTGACTGAGGTAGGGCTTGAGGTCGACGTTGGATATGAAGTCGCAGTTCACGAGGGCGAAGGAATCTTTGCCGAAGAAGGCTTCCGCCTTTTTTAAGCCCCCGCCGGTACCGAGCAGGATTTTTTCGCGCGAGTACTCAATTTTCATTCCGAACGCTTTCCCATCCCCCAGGTATTTTTCCAAACTTTCGGGGAGATGGTGGAGGTTCAAGATTACGTCGTGAATGCCCGCACGTTTCAGCACGTCGAGGCCGAACAGTACGTTGGGAATGTTCAGCACGGGCACCAGCGGTTTGGGCATCCGCTCGGTGATGGGCAATAGCCGCGTGCCCAGCCCCGCCGCTAGAATCATTCCCTTCTTGAAATCGCTCATGGCTGAACCTTTGCTAAATGGGTTTTGGCGGCCGCAATCCACTCGTCCACGGGGAACAAACCTTTGATAATCGGGAGGCTGGGCTCCACTTCGCGCAAAAGGGCTTTGGCCGTATCGAGCGCCGGTAACAGGTAGGGTAAATGGGTGCTCTTTTGAAAACGAGTGTAGAACGAGGCAAAAGATCCGGCGGCCTTTACGATGCGCTGCAGGCCTACCCATGCGAGGTCGCGGTCAAATGTTTCCCAAACGATGGCCCGAGCCAGCAGATCGTACTTTCCGACCGACGTACGGTAGTGCAAGGCGAGTTCAGTTTTTTCTTGCGGGCTTAAGTGGACGTAAGCGTCGAAGATGAGGCTCGCCAGATCGTAAGTGGGCGATCCAAGCCGCGCATCCTGAAAATCGATGAGAAAAAGATCGTCCTTGTACACGAGCACGTTGCGCGTGTGATAGTCGCGGTGGCAAAACACTTCGGGTTTCAGTCCGCCGATCGTGCGGCAAAAGTGTCTCATTTTTTCTTCTGGCAGGGGCATATCCAGCTTCAAAAAGCCGCGGACCAGATGTTCCCAGGTGAAGCTCATTTCCTGAAAGTACTTCTCTTCGTCGAATGAACGTGACGCCACCGGCAGGTCCTTCGGCACCGGGAAGGTTTTCCCGTGGAGGTCGGCCAGTAGGGTCACCGCCCGGCGCATCCAGGCTAAAAACAGGGAACGATCCGCCGCCAAACGCCGCACGGTGAATTGAAGTAGCTCATCGCCTAAGTCTTCCAGCACGCCAACGCCCAGTGTTTCGTCTATCTCTAAGAACGCGGGAACGGGGAGGCCTTGCTTATGGAGGTAGTGTTGATGTGGCGCGTAATCCTTGCTAGAAATCCAGGTCTCGTCGTCGAGAATTACGAAGGATTGGTCGCCTAGTGAAACCCGAAAAAATTTCCGTTGAGAACCGTCGCCAGCTAGCCCGACGATCTTCGGTTTCTCGGAAAAACCTTCCCTGGCTACCCAGGATTCGACCCATTTGGATATTCGATTTGGGATATTCATCGCTGAGTACTCAGAATATTCAATGATTTCAACACGTTATTTTGATTTTAGCCTTGCTGATTTTCTGCCGATTCGTATACTGAGGGTAAGTCCTTCGTTTCTATTTCTTCCCTCACTCACTCATCCCCATCAAAACGTGAATCGACTGAAAGCCATTCGCAGGGCCTTGCGCCCAACTTCTCGCGTGACGACCGTGGTGTCGCTTGCGTTGATTGCTGCGGCCGTAGCTCGCCATCACCAATCGCGTACGCTCGCCCCCGGGGTCCCCGCGGCGCAAATTATCTCGCGGATTGAAAATCCTGTCACTTTGCCGGCACCCGGGTCTATCTCGGGTGTCCGACCCGGGTCTATCTCGGGTGTCCGACCCGGGTCTATCTCGGGTGTCCGACCCGAAATCGCTGCCGCACTTAAGCCCTTAAATGCGGCGCCCGCGAAGCCGTTGCCGACCAAGGTACGCCCGGCCCATAAAACCGTGCGGCTGGAAAAGTCGCCGGTGGAATCGCCGGATCTATATGAGGCGGCGCAACCGCCCGAAGCGCCGCAGAATACCGCGCCGATCGTGGCGGAGCGCGAAGACTCGGATGACCGCGCGACGGAAGGCGAGAAGGCAGGCGATGCTGGCGCCGAAGAGTTGGCTACGCTCGAGAAGTTGATGCAGGAAGAGGTCGAAGTTTCGGACGCGGTGAATAACATCGAGATCGCGCAAGTGGCCGCGGACAATTTGTTAGAAGAAGATTTCGAAGCCAACTCGGCGCTCGATCTGCCTTCTACTGAAGTAGTGGATGCGGTACCGACGCAAAAAGAAGGTGAGCTGCAGGCTACTGACTTTTCGTCCTACACCAAATCAATTCCGGCGATGCGTCTAGCGCTCAACCAAGCCAGTGCCGAATTTGCCGATGCCATGGCCGCCGAGCCGAAGACTACGGTTCCGGCTGTCGCGGAAACGGAAATAACTCCTGCCGCCGCTGAGCCGACCAGCTCCATCGTCGCCGCTTTGGTTCCCGCACCGTCAAACGACAAGCCGGTGGAGGTCGTCGCCAAGACGTCCGCCGAACCCGAACTGGTTGCGCCGACCGTTAAGGTGGCTGCCTTGGCGCCGGTAAAGATCAGCGAGCCGGAAGAAAAGGAAGTCGCCGAAGAAGCTTCTAAAGAAGAGAACGAAGTCGTCGCTCCGGCGATCGCCGCCAATGAGAACGAAGCGGACGAGGATTCTGGTCCGCAGCTAGTTCGTCCGGCGGCCAAAACTGTCCCGGTGGCGATGACAATTGCCGCTCCCGTGGTCAGAAACGCCCGCGTCGCTACGAATTTGATTCAATCCGGGTTGGGTATTCACCCCTCGATGACTATCCAACCGAAAGCCGAGGCTCCCGTGCCGTCGGGCCCTAAAAAATCTATTGATGCGGGCGCCGACATTGCGGCTCTCACGGATACCGAGGCTCCGATGCACTTGGTTGCTTCGCGCTCCCTCGACGCCGGTCCCTCCGTTACCGATGCCCCGGACGAAGGGGGACCACAGTTAACGTCGCGCCAACTGCCCCGTCGTTCGCCGGAAAAGAAAGAATCGATCCTATTCTCCCAGCGCAAGGCTCCGAAGGCCAAAGTCGATGCCGAGGATACGGACGAAGTCGATGAGCACGCCGAGGGCGGAAAAGGTTCCGGGCGAGTTGAGTTCGATGCCGCGCTGGCGCACTGGCTCGACAAGCATAAGGGCCACGTCGAACTCTACCTGCACCCGGTAAAGGGCAAGAACCCATCGGATACGATCTTTCTCGACTATGACTTCCCGGACGAAGAGTTTGAATTCTCCACCGAGGGATTGCGTGGCAGCTACCGCCTGGTCGCCGCTATCTTCGTTCCCGAGGCCGCCGCGGCCATTGCACAGATTGCTCTTCCCAAACCGCTTTCGGCCGCCAACTATAAGAACCGGATTCGCTTCTCGTTGAGCTTCCAAGATTTTGAAAAGGCCCGCCGCTGGCAGGCTGCCCGCATGAAGGGGCTTTCGATGACCCTCACGGTCTTCGAGGGGGCCACGGGCGATTACCGCAGCCCTAAGCCGATTCGGCAGGCTCGCGTCGCCGTTGAAGGCTTCCCGGAGCTCGGTACGTTTCGCGCGGACAGCGAAGGCAACGTGCGCATTCCGCAGGTGCCGGCCCTCTCTACTCTAAAGATCCACGCGATGGCGGATGGTTACTACGACACGCACGTAATCGTGCCGACGGCCACGACGCAGGTTTACGCCCCCATTTTCCTCATCTCGAAGGAGAAGGTAGACACCATCACCAAGTTCTTCACGAAGAGCCCGCAGGACATGAATAAAGGCGTCGTGATGGGGCGCGTGTACAGCCCCAAAACCCGCACGCCGATTGCCGATGAAGTGGTCGAACTGCAGTTCCGCAAGGGCAAGGCGCTTTACTTCGATGCTTTGCCGGACCCGCGGCTGAACGCGACGGGTAAGACGGGGCTATTTGGTTTCTTCAACGTGACGTCGACGTTCCGCAATCTAACCCGCGAGTCCAGTGAGCTTCCGTTTCTCTTCAACGTCCCGCCCCAGTCGGCGCTCTACGTCGAGTTGGGTCGCGGCGGTGAAAAAGCGCTGAAGGGTAAATTGGTGGCGCCATTTTCTTCGGACATGCCGCAAGCGCACGTTCGGTTGGTGGGGGCGGATGCCAGTGGCTTCGTGACCGCCGATGCGCACGGCCGCTTCTCCATTCCCGGTATCGACTTTCCGTCCGGTAGCTTGCTGCTAGAAGTTCAGGCGGACGGTTATCCGATCCTTTGGTACGATCTTCCCTGGACACCGCGCGACATTGAAAAGACCCGTTCGCTCTTCATGATCGAGAACGAGCTAGTCGCTACCAGCGCGGAACGGTTGGCACGGCTCAAGTGGAAAACCCAATTGGGGGCGGTGGTAGGTGGAGCCTCGGGAGCGTTTTTCAAGAACCGCGAGGAATGCATTGCGGTCACGTTGGACGATTTGTCCGGCAAGTCCGTGGGTTCCGAGTTTGGCCCCTTCCCGCTGTCGGGCAAAGCCACGGTGACAAGAAGTCAGAAGCTTTGCCTGACGAAAGCTAACCCCGGCTTCACCTTCTTCAATCTCCAGCCCGGAGAGTACGTCGTGAAATGGCGCAACTCCAAGGGTGCCTCTATTCGCTCGCGCGTCGTACGTGTCGGCCTAGGCCGCGTTACCATTGCGGTCGAGTAACGCTCGCCCTTCATTTCGGCAATTACATATTACATTTCTCGGAAGGAAATGGGTCGAGACCCTTTAAAACTAGATTAGTGTCCACCGTCTCGATCAGTCCACCGAACAGCTCGTCCTTGTAAGCTTCGACTAAGTTGGCCGAGAGAAACTGAGCAAAGAAGTTTTTGCCCGCGAACCCCAAGCCATCATCATCTTCGGAGGCTAGGATCGGAGCCAGGTCCTTCGCTTTGTATTTTTTCACCAGGCGTTGCAAGCGGCCGACGCCAGAGTTGTATGACGTAACCGCGGTTCCCCAGTCCGGGAGAAGGTTGCGGTAAATCTTCATCAGCTTAGTGGCCGCCGTAGTTTGCTTCAGCGGGTCCGCCCAGGCTTTGGTGTCGGTGCTTGATATCATCTGACGGGCCGTTTCCGGCATAAACTGCCACACGCCGACCGCGCCAACTTTAGAGGCCGCGCGAGGATTGAAGGAAGATTCTACGAAGGGGACGCGTCCCAGTGCGATGGGCAAGCCTTGCTTGCGGAACACCGATTCGATGTGCGGAAGTAGCTGCTTGGAACGGTGAAGGGCGGAGATGAATTCGTCGCTCTGTCCTGTCTGGGTCCGCAACATAGAGATTTTCTTTTCCAGCGCCACATTTTCTAGCAAACCCTTTTGGGAGAGGAAATCGCGCAAGCGCGCGGTTTCTGGTTTTAGCTGATCGGCAGTTTTGACGCTGGCCGCGAGCCGCATCTGATTCTTCAATTCCGTCATGATCGCTTTTTCGATGCGATAGGCTTTCGTCTCGGTGTCCGGGCCTGGACCGTCGATGCGATAAAGCGGACGCAGATCGATGAATCCGTAAATGAGCGAAGGGTCCTGACGATCATGGACGACACGCGTGCGACTTCCAAAAACAGTGTGCACGAGCACCCAGAATTCCACGCGGCTCTTCAGATACGGAGGAACGCGAAAATCGACTTCCACTCTCTGGCGGGGATCGCTAACGATCACTTTCGCCTTTTCCATCAAATCGAATTCCGGAGCATTCGGCTCTCCGGAAATTACGGAGTGATTGGCTAGGTAGTAAGGTTTGAAGTACTTCCAGGGTTGGTCAGGAAGCTTTACCATCGTGTCGTTGGCGTCGAGGGCTTGCGAGATTAGCGGGGCGGTCGGCTTTGCCACCGCCGGCTCGGATAGTTTGGTCTTATCCGCCAGGCGCACTACGCTGGCTAACCCTGCCCCTAAGAAAACGATCACGGCGAGGCTGAACGGAGAATTCATTACCTCTTTCGCCATCGCGGGAAGGTGCCTTCTGAAATGGGGAAGCCGGCGCTGCCAAGATCTCAGTGCGCTTTTCCAGCGCTTTTTAAAAGGAACTTCCGATTTAGCCTTCTGCTTCCGCATAACCCGCCTCAACTTGGAACGACAAAAATTGTCAGCTGTGTTCGATCCGTGGGCGATTCGGGCGCGCAATGGCCCGGGATACCAACGGTCTCTTGGGGTACTACGCAAGGTGTATGCCAGGAGAATTCGGCCTTGGCGGGTGTTTCGGGTGGTTAGCTCTTGGGGACGAACTCGTAGCGCCGAAGCTCGGCCATCGCGCGACGGTAGCCAACGGTAACCACATTTTGGAGCGTTTTCGGATTGAGCGTGAAGTGCTCGCCGAAGAACATCTCGCGGTCTTTGGGCTCCGGGTGGATGAAGATGTACTTCATCTTCTCTCGAAAATCTAAGCGCTCCTGTAATTTCAAGGCGAGCTCATCCATGTCCTTTTCGGGATACTTCTTATTCTTGAAAAATTCGCGTACGGTTTCTAACGCTAAAACTTTGTTTTCGTGCGCTTTCTTGGAGCCATAAACCTTCTGCTCGATCGCTTGGTAGAGCGACTGAATCACCACCGCGGCCAAGCCATAGTGGTACAGCGAGCCGATCTCTTCTTTAAAGTGATAGGGCTGATGCGTGTACGAGCAAATTAGCAGATCGCAGCCATTCTCCTTCGCCACGTGCGTGGATAAAGTCTCGCGGATTTCGCCATCGATGTAGAAACGTTTTTTGCCGCCGTCGTGCTCGATGAAGTATGGGGTGTAGACCACCGGCAATGACATCGAAGCCGCTACCGCATCGGAAATCGAGGCGTTCGAGGCGTACTGACTGTAATCATCGAAAATTTTCTCCGTGCCGTAGCGTCCAAAGATAATTTTGCGCGAATGATCTAGCTGCGTGCCCACGACGAAAAGGTCGGGAATCAGTTCATGGAACTTTTCGGTCGGCAGAACGTGGTTACGCATGTACTGCGCGAGCCCTTTGGTGGAGAATAAGCCGGGTAAACGGATATTTCTCAGCACCATCGATTCCAGGGTTTTTCCAAATACGGAGCTACGGCGAAAATTCTTGATAATATTGGACGGCTTGGGCCAGTCGATCGACAACATGTCGCGGTACGTGATGCGAGGAAGCTTTTTAAAAGATCCCGGAACCTGAAAAGTGTCGTCATCGGAAAACGAGTTGATGATCGATTCGATCTTCACGCCGGAAGCCAGCATCGCCACGATCATGGCGCCCGCGCTCGAACCTACGTACGTAGAAATTTCGTTGGGGTGGAAGACCGGACGCGGATAAGGAACTGCATCCTGGGGGGCCGGTTTCTCGGACTTACCGCCGACGAAGGAAAAGCCTTTGTCGCGCAGGGCGAGGCACACACCAATGTGGAAGGCGGCCGCTTTGCTCGCACCTCCGCTGCAGACAAGGCCGGTCTTACTGAATTCAACTCTTGTTCGGAATTTCGTTCTCATCAGGCTCGCCGAGGACGATCACTTCGCACTCGAGTGGAACTCCGAATTGCTCGAGCACCTTTGCCTTGATGATACCGATTAGCGCCAGAATGTCACTCGCCTTAGCGTTACCCTTATTGAGCAGAAAATTGGCGTGCTTGATCGAAATTTCCGCGCCGCCCACGATCGTTCCCTTAAGCCCCGATTTTTCGATGAGCCGACCCGCCGAGTGGCCCTCGGGGTTTTTAAAGGTGGAGCCGCAGCTAGGAAAGTCGAGTGGTTGTTTCTCCGCGCGTTCCGCGATAATGCGATCGCGTTCTCGCCGAACGGCTTTCCCATCGCCCGTTTTCAGCGCGAATGTGGCGGACAGGACGAGCTGGTCCTCCACCGCCGTTTGGTGACGGTAGCCAAAGTGAGCATCCGCGCGGGTCACCGTGCGGGCTCCAGCGGTGAAATCAAATAGCCGCAGCTCTTTCAGAATGTCGGCGTAGCAACCGTACTTCGTTCCCGCATTCATAAAAATGCCGCCACCGATCGTACCCGGAACGCCGGAGCTAAACTCGAGCCCCGTCAGGTTCTGGACAATTGACCACTCCAGCAACACCGGTTTTTCCACGCCTCCCTCGGCCCTCACCCAAAACTCCTCGCCCTGCCACCCCAAGGGGTAAACTTCTTTGAACGCGGTAAACAGGGCCACGGTAATACCGCGAATGCCTTTGTCCCTCACGAGTAAATTAGTGCCGGTACCCACGATGGTAATGGGCAATCCGTGTTCCTTCGCGTTGGCGGAGAGCCAGGTCAGCTCGTCTTCGGTTTTGGGGAACACGAGAATGTCGGCGGGGCCGCCAATGCGGTAAGCCATCCAGGGCGCAAGAATCTCGTTGAAGCGGACACGGTCTGCGAATCGCTGTAAGAACAATCGCTGGAGCGCCGGGTTAGAATAGCTTTTGGTAGACATTGGGAAGGTCACCAGCCCCCAACGTGACGACGACGTCGCCGGAGACGCCATTGGAGAGCCATTCTTCCATGACGTCCAGAGGCCGCTTCACGTGACTGGCGCCCACGTGGCACTTCTGGGAAATGGAAAGTGCCAGCGTTTCGCCGGAGACTCCGTCGATTGGTTTCTCGCCCGCGGCGTAAATATCGGTCACCGCAACGTGATCGCACTGGGCGAAGCAGCTGCTGAATTCTTTAAAAAGATCGTTCACGCGCGAAAAACGGTGCGGCTGGAAGACGACGCGGATTTTACCCAAGGGGTAACGTTCTTTGACCGCGGCCAAGGTAGCGGAAATTTCGCTGGGGTGGTGCGCGTAGTCATCGATACAAACCACACCGTTGCGTTCGCCACGCTTTTGAAAACGACGCTGCACACCCGAGTAGGTATTCAGCGCGGCGAGAACCGCTTCGCGCGAAAGACCGATCTCTTCAGATACCGCTAACGCTGCCAAAGCGTTCAAAGCGTTGTGTCGCCCAGGAACCGGCAACTTCATCAGCGCTTCCTTGCCCTGGAATCGGAATCGCGTGAGCGAGCCTTCCGGAGTGGGCAGGTAACTCAAAATTTCATAGCTACTGCTCGGCGCGAAACCGTAGGTGATGAGACGCCGAGTGCACTTCGTTATCAACCTCCGCAAGATGGGGTCGTCGGCACATACGATGCTGGCGCCGTAGAACGGAATCTTATTCATGAACTGGAGAAACGCCTTTTCCACGTTTTCCATGCTGCCGTAGTGGTCCAGGTGCTCGCGGTCCATGTTGGTGACGACGCCCACGCAATGCGCGAGCAGGTTGAAGGAGCCGTCACTCTCGTCGGCCTCCACCACCATGAAATTACCCTTACCCAGGCGCGCATTGGTGCCGCCGAAATTGTCCATGCGTCCGCCGACTACGATCGTCGGGTCGAGTTTCGCATTGGTCAGAATCCACGCAATCATCGAGGTGGTGGTCGTCTTACCGTGCGCTCCCGCGACGGCGATGCCGTGCTTAAGGCGCATTAGCTCCGCCAGCATTTCGGCCCGTGGAATGGTGGGCAGTTTTTTCTCTTTGGCCGCGATCATTTCCGGGTTGTCGGGGTTAATCGCCGACGAATAAACGACGACGCTGGCGTCCCGAAGGTTGTCCCGGTGGTGCCCTTGCACTACCCGCACGCCCACCGCTTCAAGCCGCTTTACCGACTCCCCTCTTCCCAAGTCCGAGCCACTCACGTGGTAACCCAAGGAAACCAGCAGCTCGGCGATACCGCTCATGCCGATGCCGCCGATACCGATTAAATGAATATTTTCGATCTTCTTGTACATGAGGGGTCTTAACCTAAAGACGTCACGCCTTAGGGGTTCGTGCCTAGCTCCTGGAATAAAGAGTCCAGGATGCTACCAAGGGCGTTGGATCGGGGCAATGCCGAATAGGACTGCGACATTCTGTTGAGATTACTGGTGGTTAGGCAGGAAAAGAGAGTGTCGTCCATTCTCTTTTCAAAATTATCCCCCTGCTCCACAACTCGGGCGGCCCCGACCTTCTCCAGGAACTTGGCGTTATCCACCTGATCGTTCTGCCCTTTGCGCGGAAAGGGGACGAAGATGGCGGGGCGTTGAACCCACATGAGCTCGGAGACCGTCAACGCTCCGGCCCGGCAAATCACCAGCGACGCCTTCTCGTACTCCGTCCGCACGTCGTTCAAAAATGGAAATACTTTGGCCCGTTCACCCAGCGATTTGGCGTGAGCTTCGGTAACCGAGGCGAGATCTCTTTCGCCCGTCTGGTGGGTTAGCGTGAGGTTCGGAAATTTCTCGGCAAGCTTGGGGCCTAGAGTTGCTATCGCCTGGTTGATGGCGCGGGCGCCCTGGCTGCCGCCCATGACTAGAACATGAATCCTTTCCGCGGACACCGGCTTCATCGGTTGATCGTAAAAAACGGATCGCAACGGGTTACCGGTGACTAGGCACTTGGTGGAGTCAAAATATTTTTCGGCCTGCGAGAAACCCAAGAAGATCTTGCGGGCGAGCTTGCCCAAGAAACGGTTCGCTATGCCTACGCTACAATTTTGTTCCTGCAGAAATAGGGGCACGCGGAGTAAAAACGCCGCAATGCTAACCGGAACGGAAACATAACCGCCGACGCCGACGACCGCGACCGGCTTTTCTTTTCGTAGCAGCGAGATGGCTTCGAAGATGGAGAGAAAAACGCGAATCAACGAGGTGGCCGTTTTAAGTAGCCCCTGATTCTTTACCGCACCCGATTTGAGGGTGACGAGGCGGAAGCCCGCCGGCGGAACTAACTTCGTTTCCATTCCCGTAGGGCTACCGACGTACAGGACGTCGCAGCCTTTTTTACGAAGGGCATCGGCAATTGCCAGCGCCGGAAAGACGTGGCCGCCGGTACCGCCGCCGGTAAGAATTACTTTCTTGGAGTGATTCATGTTGCCGGTTGAGTATGAACTTTTCGTTCACCGCGGTAAACGCCCCAGAGGATTCCGACGGTGAGCAGATTCACGATGAGTCCCGAGCGGCCCCACGAAAGAAATGGTAGCGGTAAACCTTTCATCGGCACGAGCCCCACGACGCCGCCTAAATTGATGACGATCTGAAGCATCAGCGTCAAGGATAGACCGGTGGCCAAGAATCCGCCGAAGCGGCTATGGCATGAGCGCACCAAGCGGAACAATAGGTAACCCAGGAATCCAAAAAGGCTCAGCAGAGTGAAGGTGCCCAGGAATCCCAACTCTTCTCCGACCAGGGCAAAGATAAAGTCTGTGTGCACCTCGGGCAGAAAGAACAGCTTTCCGTTGCCATTCCCAAGACCCGCGCCCGACCATCGCCCCGAATGAAACGCTAGAAACGACTGAATGGTCTGAAAGCCTACGCCCTGGGGATCGGACCACGGATCTAGAAACGCCATGAGGCGCCGTCTACGGTAGTCCGATGACAAAATACCCAGCAGGAAGAAGCCAAACCCCACCGTGAAAAGCCCGATGAAGTAGGACAGCGCCATGCCGCCCACGAACAACAGCGAAAGGATGACCACGGTTAAAAGTGCGGTCGTTCCCAAGTCCGATTGGCGGAAGATGAGTACTAGCAGCACGACGAGCGGGAAGGCGCGCCAACTGGCGCGCACGGGGGTCAGTGGTTTGATCTGGGGCTGGGAAAGCAGCCGCGCGACGTAAAGACTGACCACAATCTTAGCGAGCTCGCTGGGCTGAAAGGCAATGGGCCCCAGGTGCAGCCAGCGGGTCGCCCCCTGGGCGCTGTGGCCAAGTGGAGAGAACAAAGTAGCGCCGACCAGTACGATTTCGGCGAAGAGAAGCCAGGGGGCGACTGTGTACCAACGTTGGTGGGGGAACCGGGAGACCAGGTACATCAGGCAGAGCCCGACGATACCGGCCAACCCTTGCTGGTATGCGTAGTAGAGGCTGGTACCGTATTTCTGACTGCTCATCACGCCGGTGGCGCTGTAGAGGACAAGCATCCCCGTCGCGAAAAGAAACAGGACCGTGCCCACCATGCTCAGGCTGATGAAGTCCCAGGATTTTCTGGTGTCTATCATGAAAAAAGGGGTACGGGCGGATGCCCAGTACCCCTTATGATATCAAATACGGAAAGGGACGTCTTACTCTCGGTAATCTTCGGCTTTGATGCTGTACTTCTGCAGCTTTCTCAATAGCGTCTTCTTGGGAATGTTAGCGTGTAGTGCGGTCTGGTTGATGCGGCCTCGGAACGTCTTTAGTGCCTTAATGATGAAGTCTTTTTCGAATTGCTCCTTGTGGCTCTTGTAGTCCAGCGTTCCCCCGCCCGGTACGGCCGGTGCGATGATGACATCTCCGCCGACTTCCGCATCTGCCGCCGAGAACGTATCCGGGCTCGACAAAGAAGCCTGGGTCTCCATCTCGTGAGAGTCCTTGATGTGCGGGCGCATGTAACCCGGCATCGATGAGACCGAAATCTGATCCGTGGCTTCGATGACGAACGAATGCTCGATCACATTTTCCAGCTCGCGGATGTTACCCGGCCATTGGTGCTTCAAAAGAGTTTCCATTGCTAGCGGAGCTACTCCGGTCACCTGTTTCTGGTGCACGCGGTTGAACTTCGCCACGAAAAAGCGAACCAGACGCTCGATGTCATCTTTACGTTGACGCAAAGGCGGCAAGAAAATGGGGATCACATTCAGGCGGTAGAACAGATCTTCGCGAAACGTTCCTTTTTGGATCGCTTCTTCCAAATTGCGATTCGTGGCCGCGATGATGCGTACATTCATGTCGATTTCGCGGTTCGAACCCACCGGCGTAAATTTACGTTCTTGCAGAACGCGTAGCAGTTTTACCTGCATCGCCATAGAGAGGTCGCCGATTTCGTCGAGGAAGATTGTGCCGCCATCGGCGTACTGAAACCGTCCAATTTGGCGCTGATCCGCTCCCGTGAATGCACCCTTTTCGTGACCAAACAGTTCGCTTTCGAACAACGTCTCCGCGATAGAGCTACAGTTGATGGCGACGAGCTTGTGATCCTTACGGGCCGAGTTGAAATGGATAGCGCGGGCGACGAGCTCTTTTCCCGTTCCGCTTTCGCCGCGGATGAGCACCGAAGTCTCGACCTTCGCCAGCTTGTGAATGATCGAGAAAATCTTACGCATCTCGTTCGAAGCGCCGACGAATTCGCCATTCTCGATTTTCACGATGGGCGCGGAGAATGCCATGTTCTCGACCATCTCCTGTGCGTCCAAAGCGCGACCGACCATCTCGACTAACGCGGACTGTTTCACCGGCTTAGCGAGGTAGTTATACGCGCCGTCTTTCACCGCTTTAACCGCGTCTTCGATGTTCGAATACGCCGTCATCAGGATGACCAGAATCGACGGGTCGAGTTCCTTGATCTTCTTCAAGGCCTCCAAACCGCTCATGCGTGGCATGTTCACGTCCATCACCACGAGGTCAGCGCGGCCTTGGTTGAGAGCCTCCATGGCTTCCACACCGTCATTAGCGGTGCGAACGGCGAAGCCGTTCTCTTTGAGGACCTCCGAAAGATTAGACCTCAACTCCGGTTCATCTTCCACTATCAGCACTTGTCGGCGCATGGTTACTTTCTCCTATTTTAAGTCACGGGCAGAACGACCGAAAAGGTCGATCCTTTCCCAATTTCGCTTTTTAAATCGATGGCCCCGTCGTGGAGCTCTATGAAATACCGCGCAAGGTACAATCCCAACCCGGTCCCTTTGACCGATTTGGTGGCGTCGTTCTCGCACCGGTAAAACTTCATGAAAACTTTGCCCTGATCTTCGAGCGCGATGCCAGGCCCCTCGTCGGAAACGGATACGCGGACCCAGTCGTCGGATTCTTCAGAAGCGATGGTGACGGTAGATCCCGAAGGGGAATACTTAATCGCGTTTTCGACCAAGTTAGAAAGCACGCGGCGAACTAACTTCGCATCGATCTTAATGGCGAAGATAGGCTCCAGCCGCAGCTCAATTTCGATGTTTTTCTCCTGAGCGTACGCCTGCTTTTGTTCGATGATATCGCGCACGAGCGAGTTAATATCCTTGGTCACCTTATCGAGGGGAACGCGATTGTTTTCGATACGCGTGATATCCAGCAGCGCTTCGACAAACTCCGTCATTTCGTCCGAGGTCTTCAAAATCGACCGGGCGGCTTTGCTTTGCCGTTCCGAGAGACCTTTTGTATCCGAAAGCATTAGCTCGGCACTACCCTGAATGCGTGCGATCGGTGTTTTGAAGTCGTGGGAGATGAGCGACAGAAAATTGCTTTTCATCTTCTCTAGCTCGGCAAGTAGCTCCGTCTGTTCTTGGTAGTGCCAACGTTTTTGGTACTCGTCCACGAGACGGAACGGAATCACAATGTAAAAGCCTGAGAACGCCAAGATTAGCGGATGGGCCAAATCTACCCAGTAGCAAAAACCATAAATGAGCAGTCCGCCCGCCATGAGTAAGAACAAGCTTTGCACAAAGACAAAAAACATTGCCCGGCCCGGCGAGAAATACAGTGAGAACGTGACCGACAAGATGACGACGAAAATCGCGATGGCCCAGTTCATGAGCTTGGACGCCTTTAGCAAACCTTCGTTTGAGATAAGCGTAGCCAAACCCTGGGCGGCTCCTTCGATGGCCGGCGTTTTCAACTGCTCGCGCGAAAACGGGGTGAGGATGAAGTCGTACGTGCGTTTAGATGACAACGTAGAACCGATGATGACGATCTTATTGCGGAAGTGCGAAGGGTCCCAGCGTCCCTCCGCTACCGAACCACTCGAGTAGGTGGGGTACGGTTCGGAAGGGCTGCGCCACCGGATGTACGTCTGTACCGATTCTCCGATGCGTTCAAAGTTTCGGCCCGTCCAGCAGCTCTCATTTACCGGCAGGCCGCGCATCTCGCAGGCGACTTTCGCATAAATCGACGGAATGCCTTCCACCTGCAACATCACGCGACGGGTGACCGAGTCGGCGCCGTACGAAAAGGTATCCCGGGAAATGAAACCCGGTAGGTACTTACCGAATAGGCCGAGACTCGCCGGCTGGGTGCGCCCCAAACTTTCGTCATCCACATAGCCGACGTGCGTATTGGGCACCTTGGCGAAGGCACGGGACAGTTCGCCAAGCTCCGCCTCGCTGTAGTTGCTCGCGCCGAAGGAGCTCAGCAGAATAACGTACTTGGGGTTCACCTTGGCCAAAAACGTAAACAGTCGGTCGATCTCGGCCGACGGAATGCGTAACTCCCTCGCGTAGCGCAGGCTCGACGGATCGTCGTAAGCAATGAGCGCAATATTCGGATTGACCGCTCGCGGAGCAAAGGCGCGCGCCAAGCCGTCGAACAAAATGCCGTTGAGACCGTCTAAGGGAAACTGGAGCAGGAAGAGGTAAACGAGAAGGCCTAGGAGATAAGCCAGGCCGTGGGTGCCGCGGAGCTGTAATTGCCCCCACCACTCGCTAAGCCGGGCAGAAATTTGGCCCGTAAATGGTCTGTGTAATGCTTTCGCTTCCATAAGAAAACGCGAACATCCCCCAAAACAGCCGTAGTTGGCTTCTCCGGGCCTTTTCGGCGGCAGAGTGGAGTTTTTTTATCACAGCGCAGTGCGGAAACCTAGAAAAATGGTGTCATTTAGACACCGCGGTCCGGGGGTTTTTGGATGCGATTAGGCGTCGAGGGCTGGCTTAGCTTCGATCGGCTCCCCAACGGGAACGACCAGCAGTTTTCCGCAACCGGAGCATTGGTGAATCTGTTTGAATCCAATGACTTCGTTGTATGCCTGCGGACGTACGCGGAGGTGGCAACCAAGACAGCGCCCCTCTTGAACTTGGGCTATGGGAGCCCCACGTCCACCACGGCTCAACCGAGTGTAAATAGTCGATATATTGACGGAAAGTCCTTTAGTGAGATCCATTTGCTGGGACTCGAGGGCTTCGACCTCGCCCTTAAGCTTGGCGAGGGCCTTTTCCAGGACGGCGCACTCTTCGAGCGTCTTTTTCTCGGCTTCTTGGTACGAAGTTTCGTAGCCCGAAAAAGCGCCCTTCTTGGTCTCAAGCTCGTTCAACGTCTTAGTCGCCTCTTCTTCGAGCTTAGCCTTGGTCGTTTTGCGTTCCTGCTGTTCGCGATTCGCGGCCTGAAGCGTGTGCGTGTTGGTCACGTCTTTCATCTTCGCTTCGGACTTTTTTAGAAAATCATCTTCGAGCTGGGCTTCGCGCTGGGCTTCGCGCCCCTTCTTTTCGAGGTTAACTAGCTTATTCTTTTCGCTCTCGAAAGCCGATTTGGCCTGGTTGAGATTCGCCTGCAGCTTCTTGATATCTTCGGGGATTCTCACCAAGTCCACTTGAACGCGGTGGATTTGCTCCGCCACTTTTTTAAGATCCCAAAGTACCGAAACTTGCTTTTGAATTTCACTCATCGTGCCCCGTTATGGCCCACCTAGCCGGGAAAAGCAATTTAACGCCTAGCGTGGCTCATAAATGATCGTCGCCGAGACGAAAGCACCATCATTGCCGAGTTTGTCGATTACGCGAAAGTGGTAACCAACCTTAGAGAATGCGATAGCGGTGCCGACGGGCGTTGAGAGTGCGGCTAGCGATTGAATCGATTGACGGCGCTCCTCCTCGTCCCCCGTAAACCGCGCCTTTTCGACCAACTCTCGGTCCGTCGAGGCGTCGCGCCACCCTTGGTTGAAAGCGTCGAGTTGTGAGTCCACGGTGTTGACGTGATCGTCCACAGTTTGGTGCTGACTTAGTTTCCACTCGATCCGTTTCACCTTTTCTCCGAAGTGCTTCAACATGGCGCGAACGGCGGAGCGGGCGTTTATCTCGGAGCGGGTGCCGCGCGAGTCTTCGAGATGCATTCCGAGGCGAAGCGTTCCCTGATCGTCCAAGACCCCGGTAACGTGGAAGTCCTCATGTTCGGGATCGGTCAGTTTGAAGAGCTTTTCGTCGCGGAAATTTTTACCCACGAGCCCGTCGACCATTTCGGCCAATGTTGGGCCGCAGGGTTCACGACGTCGACGCCAATCGGCCCGGGCGGACGGAACGATCAGTAAAAGGGCGAGGAGGGCGGGAAACAGTGCGGCCACGGTTTATTCTAACCCAGCCGCTTACTTTAGCGCGTCGGGTTTTCCATCGTGGTTGCCCATCGGGCGTTGGGGAACATTGTGCCACCAACTCTCCGGAACCTGAGCTTTTCGCGATGGATTGAGTGGGTAGTAGATAAGGCTGGTCTTCTTACCGGCTTCACCCACGACGAGCAAACGCGCGTCTTTGTCCGAGTTATTGATGAAGGTGTGGTTTGCGCCGGTACCGCAGGGAAATCCGACGGCGTCGCCGGGCTTAAGTGGGTAAATTTTTCCGTCGATCCACACTTCGGGCGTGCCCTCGATAACGTAAATCAGCTCCTCTTCGTCTTGCTCCGCATGGGGAAACGACGTGCGCCGTCCGGGCGGCAGCAGCTCGTGGTGAATTCCCATTCGTTTCAGGCCAAGCGTTTTGGCTAGCGGCGATCCGATGCTGTGTAGCTCGGTGCTATCGGGATAGTGGTTCCACCCGTCGGCCTCCTGAAGCTCAGAGAAATGTTTGATGCTGGGATGGCCGAGCGAAGGGCGGTGTTCTTTTAATGAAGCTAGAATATCTGGCCAGCCGTAGGCGACCTCTTTCAGCCTCGTACCGCCGAAATCGTCCCACTTTTCGCCGCAGAGTTTTCCGCCTAGCCTTTCGTAAAACTGTGCGGTGGGATTCTTCTCGAACACCCACGCGATCGCACTCGTGTGGCCATGACGGAAGAGCTGTTCGAAGGAATCGAGGAGGAGCCGCTTTCCGATGCCGCGCCCTTGGAACTCTTTTAGAAGGTACAGCGCCATCACTTCGCCTTGGTAGGGCTGTGACTCGTCACGATTCTTGCCTCCGTTGGAGAAGCCGACGACCTTTCCGGCGGCGTCCTTAGCGACCCAGGTGTGGTGGTGAAGGGCCGGGTCGGAGAGGATCTCCGTCCAGAGTTTGGTGCGGACGTCGTAGCTCAGCGAGGCGAGATGATCATCGGGCACGATCCCGGCGTAGGTCGTCCGCCAGGTATCGACGTGGACACGCGCGATGTCGGCGGCGTTCTTGGGGTTGGCGGGCTGGATGTAGAAGAGAATCATAACGATTAACGCTTAATCCCTAAGGATTAAGCCTTAACGACTAAAGTGTGGGCCCACCTGGACTTGAACCAGGGACCTACCGGTTATGAGCCGGCTGCTCTAACCAAACTGAGCTATGGGCCCTAATTTTTTCGCCTGCTTGCCCCGAGCCTTCGTCCTCTGTCGCTCACGTCGCTCCACCGTACATTAAGTACGGCTGCGCTCCGCTCGCTCGTGCGTCCTCGGCTCGGGCCAACCAGACGAAAAAATTGTATCGGTACTCCGATCAGTTCTCGATGAACGCTTTGAGTCGCTTCGACCGGCTCGGATGGCGAAGCTTCCGCAACGCCTTCGCTTCGATCTGACGAATACGTTCGCGGGTTACGTTGAAGTCCTGGCCAACCTCTTCCAAGGTGTGGTCGGAGCTTTCGCCGATACCGAAACGCATGCGGAGAACTTTTTCTTCGCGCGGAGTCAGGGTCGAGAGCACCTTACGGGTCTGCTCGGACAAGTTGATGTTCGTGACCGCTTCCGACGGAGAAATCATCGCTTTGTCTTCGATGAAATCACCAAGGTGCGAGTCTTCGTCCTCACCAATCGGCGTTTCCAGCGAGATGGGCTCTTTGGCGATCTTAAGGACCTTGCGGACCTTATCGACCGGCATTTCCATCTTCACCGCAATTTCTTCAGGCGTCGGCTCACGGCCGAGTTCCTGAACCAGGTAGCGCGACGTACGGATCAATTTATTGATCGTTTCGATCATGTGCACCGGGATACGGATGGTGCGCGCCTGATCGGCAATAGCGCGGGTGATCGCTTGGCGAATCCACCACGTGGCGTAAGTCGAGAACTTGTAACCGCGACGGTATTCGAACTTATCGACGGCCTTCATCAGGCCGATGTTGCCTTCCTGGATCAGATCCAAGAATTGCAGTCCGCGGTTTGTGTACTTCTTCGCGATGGACACCACTAGACGAAGGTTGGCTTCCACCAGCTCCGCTTTCGCGATTTCCGATTTGCGCTCGCCGGCGATGATCGCCTCATACATCTCGCGCAGCTCGCGCGCGCGTACGTTGGCTTCGATTTCGACCGCGTCGATTTTCTTGATCGAGTTGTCGATATGGTGCTCGATCTCTAGCAAGCCGGTGTAGTCGATACCGAACTTAGCTTTGATCTGATCTTCGTATTTCTTGTTCTTCTTGGCCTCTTTGACCATACGACGATAGTCGCCGATGCCGTCGCACTTCAGCTTGCGGAGGAGCTTGTTGATCTCCCACTCTTCTTCTTCGATGCGCTGAACCTGCGTTTTGAACTTGGCGACGATCTTGTTGATGGTCTTTCGGTTGAAGTTAATCTCGACGAATACGTCGACGATATTCTTCCGATTGGTGGCCAGTTTCTCGCGGAGTTTTTTCCGATCGATGGCGTTTTGGCCGGCCTTCAGGAGCTTTTGCTCCATGGCGTGGACGGTCTTCTCGAAGCTGCGCACCAGCTTCATACCGTCCAAAATCTTCTCGCGGCACTCGGCCTCATTCAGACCGGCAAACTGATTGTCGTCCTTTTCCTCGGGCTCCGCTTCTTCCTTCTCTTCTTCTTCGACCGGAGCAATGACTACGGGGGCGGAAGCAACGGCGCCGGGTACGCCGGGGGCCGCATTGGGATCCTGGTTCTCCGTTGTATCTTCCTGGCCGCCACGGAGTACGTCGCGCGCGCGGAGCTTTCCTTTTTCGATCTTATCGCCGATGGCCAAAAATTCTTTGATACCCATCGAAGAGTTCAGAATCACGTCGAGGACTTCTGCCTCGCCTTCTTCGATGCGCTTGGCGATTTCAATTTCGCCTTCGCGGGTAAGCAGCGCGACCGCGCCCATCTTTTTCAGATAAAGGCGAACGGGATCCAAGCCGCGAGCTAAGCCGTCTTCTTCCTCGGCGGCCTTAGGAGCCGCCGCTTGCACGGGCTCCTCAGCGGATGATTTGTCGCCATCCTTCTTCCCTTTGACCTGCTTCTCGTTTTCAACGATTTCGATATCGTTGTCCTCGAGCATGGTCATGACTTCGTCGAGGTCTTCCGAATTGGTAATCTCTTCCGGAAGAGCATCGTTAATCTCTTCGTAGGTGAGGAAACCTTTTTCCTTACCGGAGGCGATTAATTTCTGAAGTTCCTTCTTCTTTTCGAGCTTCGTGGACATTCGTCGTTAACTCCCTAATCTCGCGGCCCATCTAAATGGGTAAGAATCCCAGTTGAGGAGGCTATAGCATTGCTGGCTTGGAGACAAACCCCAATGCTTACCACGCTGCGACAGCTAAAACAACTTGAAGGCCTTTAATTTATCTAACCAAATCTTATGCAATTTCGGGGCCTTGGTTCCGACAAGGGTTTGACCCCTAACTCTTGGCAGCCGTCGTATCCTGACGTGCGTGCGAGATCGCTTCCAGAAGACGTAACGTCTCTTCTTCTTGTCCCAAACGCTGGGCGAGTTTGACCTGGGTCGTCAGCTGTTGAACCAGTTTTTCCCGGCGCCGGCGTTCTAAGTCCCGCAAAATTTGGGGGAAAGTGTCCTTCGCTAGCGGAGCGGGCCTGGGGATCTCGGCATCCAAATTCAACAACGCTTCGGAAAGGGCGCCGGCTAGCTCGGGGTCGCTGATCTCATTCATCATCGACTCGATCATCGCCTTGGCGCTACTACCCGCATCGGTCATTCCCTTTTCCAGGGTCTCGATCAAGGCGGCGATCGCCGGTTCTTTAATTTCCTGAGAATATTTTTCCGTCGCCACCTTTATGAACTCATCCGGGTACCAAAGGGCTAGCTTCAAGAAGGCGCGGCCCAAGGTGTCCTTCTTGCCCAGCAGTGGCAGATTTACCGGTCGGCGCGGTCCGTTGGCGGAGGGCGGCGTTTGTTTTTCGGGCGGCCGCTGCCCCATCTGGCGTTCGATGTGGGCGGTTAGGGATTGCGGCGACAGACCGAGCAGCAGCCCGACATTGTCCCACAGTAGAGCGCGATCGGGGCGATTCCGGCTGGAGATGAGGACCGGGGTCAACCGTTCCAGCCATTTCCCTTTTTGCTCTTCACTGAGCTTGCCCTGACCGGACAGCTCTTTAAGTAGCTGCGTGTCTTGCCGCGGAGCTTGCTCGACCAGCTCGTAAAACTTTTCCGCGCCGGCTTCCTGTACGAACTCATCGGGATCGCGATCGTCGGGCAGTTTCAGATCGCGCGCGACGAAGCCCGCATCGAGAAATAGCGGGATCGATCGGCGCCAGGCATCGCGTCCTGCTTCGTCCGGATCGAACACGGTGACCACCCGCTTAGTAAGCGGCGCCAACCGGCGGCAATGATCCTCGGTGAAAGCGGTGCCCATCGTGGCCACGGCGTTATCCACCCCCTTGTCGTAAAGGCCGACCACGTCCATGTAGCCTTCAACCAGAATGGCTTCGCCCTTAAGACGAATGCCGCGCTGATTTTCGTGGAGCGCGTACAACGTATTTTTCTTCGAGAACAAAGCGGTTTCGGGAGAGTTTAAGTACTTGGGCTGCTTTCCCATTTCGGATTGCGCTGAGCCTTCTTTTCCCGGAAGCAAACGCGCGCCGAACCCCACGACCTGTCCCTCGGTATCGGTGATAGGAAACATCAGGCGACCGCGGAAACGATCGTAACCGTCATTTTTCCCATCGGTGGACTGAATCACGAGCCCCGCCGCAACGAGCTCCGCCGACGTGAATCCCTTCTTCTTCAGCCAATCTTTCAGAGTGGACCAGCCGTCTTGGGAAACGCCGATGCGGAATTTGTTGCACGTCTCGATCGTGAGACCGCGCGATTCTACGTACTCTCTTACTGGCGCGTACTCGGGTTTGTTCCAGAGCAGGTAGTGAAAAAATTTTGCCGCGAGTTCATTTGCTTCAATGAGACGAAGATCACCGGGCTGGATGCGGGGCTTTTGCGGAACGTAGGCTTTTTGCGTGCGCTCGATTTCGATGCCGGCTTTTTTGGCGAGCCGTTCCACCGCTTCCGGAAAGCGAAGCCCTTCCACGTTCATCAGAAAGGTGAAGATGTTGCCGCCGCTGTGGCAGCCGAAGCAGTGGTAAATCTGTTTGAGCGGGTGGACGTGAAATGACGGCGACTTTTCTTTGTGAAATGGACAAAGCCCCGTCAAACCCGTTCCGCTTTTTTTAAGCGGGACGTACGACTGGATCAGCTCGACGATGTCGATCCGCTCCCTGATCTGTCCTAATGTGGCTTCATCAAACATTTAGATCGTTAAACCTTACGAGACAAACTAGCTGCATTTTTGACGCAGTAACGCCTAAGCAGCTCGGCTGCTTTGGTAATCCCGATGCGAGTCGTGGTGCAAATCTCCGAAGGGCGGACCGTTTTACCTAAGGAAACCACTTTCATTTTCTCGCCCCAAAAGGTCAATCCATTGTGCGCTAATGTGATGCCCATTCCTTTGGTGAGATTGGCCGGTCCCGCCAGGAGCTTGGCGTCGGAGAAGCCTTTCCCACCG
>JAYUBV010000351.1:0-1584 GCA_043740655.1 Pseudomonadota bacterium
CTGACGATCGCGCCTACGATGCCGCCCAAATTGTTGATCTGGTCCAGCCGGCCGCGAAACAGGTTGAAGCTGTCTAGGGGCAGGTAAGAGGTCAGAGAAACCAAAATAAAAATAGCCACGAGAGCCGAGATAGTCCCTTTGATTTCACGGGACATCCGCTCCAGCGAGGCTTCGCCGTTCTCTCCCTCGGCCTTTTGCCGGTCGAAGAAACGCTCTACAGATGACGCAATCCAAGACATTTAATAAAACCCCAAAAAAGGCGCCCACGGTCCGTACGTCGGACAGGGGTTCGCGCGGGGGTGAATTCTGCAAGAGTGGTGCCCGGCCCAGGCTCACCGACTGCGCCGGTTCGCGGCACTTCCGCTTGGACGATTCTGGAGGGCGATGGTAGCGTCCCTAGCCAATGACAATTTTGGGCGGGTTGATCTTAAGTTCGTCACCGTCCGAGCTCATGAGGCACTAAACCCCATGCATATGGTTTCCGACATTCTCACGATTCTTACCGTCATCCTTTCGGCGTTCGTCATCGGATGGGCCGCCGAAACCGCGCAGGTGTACCTGTCGCGGGCGCTGGCGTTGTCGTTGTTGGCGTGGCTGCAGACTTCGCCGGAGTTCGCGGTGGAGGCCACCATCGCGTGGAACCAGCAACGTGACCTGATGATCGCTAACCTCACCGGGTCGCTCCGCCTATTGCTGGGGCTGGGCTGGCCGATGGTCTTTTTCGTCTATTTCGTTTCGACTTATTTCCGTGAAAAACGATTCGTGACGCACATCCAGTTGCCGAAGAACGACTCGATGACGGTGATCTTTTTGTTCGTCTCGATCCTCTACTTCTTCGTGGTGTGGGCGAAGTCGTCGCTGAATTGGTACGACAGCATCGTGCTGACGGGCATCTACTTCACCTACCTGTGCCTTGCGATGCGCCTTCCGCCCGGACTGGATGACGAGGCGGACCACGCCGATTTGCCCTGGATCGGAAGGAAGATCATGCTGCTAAAATCTCGCTTCGCGCGAAATGCATCGATCTTTGGTCTGTTCGTAGTGGGTGGACTCGCGCTGTACTTTAGCGTCCATCCGTTCGTCGATGCGTTGCAACGCTGGTCGGTGACCTTAGGCATCAGCACCTTCGTGTTCGTGCAATGGGTAGCGCCGTTCCTGTCGGAGTTCCCGGAGAAGGTCACCGCTTTCCAGTGGGCGCTACAGAGTAAGAAAGCGCCACTGGCGATCATGAATTTCGTAAACTCGAATCTGAACCAGTGGACGTTGCTTGCGGCGATGCTGCCGATCATTTTCGGCGTCTCGCTCGGCCGGTTCGACGGCATGCATTTTTCCGAGTTTCAAGAACACGAGATCTTGCTGACGTTGGCGCAGGCGTTGGTCGGCGGACTGCTCATTCTGGACCTGGAGTTCTCGTACCTCGACGCCGCTTTGATTTTTGTGCTGTGGCTCGTGCAGTTCATCTCGTCGGATCTGCGCCTTACCATCACGTACGTTTACTTTGGCTGGGCCGGCATTGAGATGCTGCGGCTCATCGTTCGGTACGTCGGAAAGAAGCAGACTCCGCTGGCGATCTCCGCGTTTCGC
>JAYUBV010000352.1:0-1584 GCA_043740655.1 Pseudomonadota bacterium
AGCCACGAGATTCGCACCCCGCTCGGGGCCATCATGGGGTTTAGCGACATGCTCAAGACTCCCGGCCTGACGAAAGACGAGACGCTCAGCTACGTGGCGATCATCGATCGCAATTCGCGTCATCTCTTACGGGTGGTGGACGACATCCTCGATCTTTCCAAGGTCGAGGCGGGTAAGATGTTGATCGAGGAAATTGATTTTTCCTTGCCCGAGTTATTGGCGGAATTCTCGTCGCTGATGTCGATGCGGGCAAAGGAAAAAGGAATCGAGTTTGAACTCCGTATCCCTACGCTAATCCCGGCGCGGGTGATTTCCGACCCTACGCGCCTGCGGCAAATCCTTAACAATGTCGTCGGAAATGCGATCAAATTTACCGAGCAGGGACGCGTGCAGATGTCGGTAACGTTCGCCGGCCCGCGGTTAGAATTCTCAGTGTCCGACACGGGCCACGGCATTTCACCGGAGAACTCCGAGAAACTCTTCCAACCGTTCGAGCAGGGTGACGTATCGACCACCCGCAAATTTGGCGGCACGGGTTTAGGGCTCGTACTTACGCGGCGTTTGGCCGAGCTTTTGGGCGGTACCTTCCAACTTATCAAGAGCGCGGTAGGGCGCGGTAGCGTCTTCGTCGCCACCATCGAGGTAAAGGTTCCTCTCGATACCGCGATGGTGCCATCCAAGGGGCAAGAGTTCGTCCTGCGCACTAGCAGCGGTACGTTCGAGGACGGTGACGATCTTAAGGGCATGCGGCTACTGGTGGTGGAAGATTCCACGGACAACCAAGAGCTCTTCCAACTTTACCTGTCGCGTGTAGGCGCCAGCGTCGATTTGGCGAGCGATGGGTTTGAAGGGGTCAACCTGGCGCTGACTAACGACTATGACGCCATTCTGATGGACGTGCAGATGCCGCGCATGGATGGCCACCAGGCCACGCGTTCCCTGCGCCATCGAAATTATGAGGGGCCGATCATTGCGCTGACGGCGCACGCGATGAAGGAAGAGCGCGAGCGCGCGATCGCTTCGGGCTTTACGGATTTTCTTTCCAAACCGGTTCAACGTAACGCGCTGGTAGAAATGCTGACCAAGTACAAGAAGGCCCCCTCCTTCCTCCCCGTCAGGGCGCCCATGGACCGTTTACCAATAAATCCGGCGTAGCGGCGGGCTTCGTCGTAAACTGGTTCCATGAGCTTCTTTCTCCGGCTCTCGCTTTTGGGTGTTCTATTGGCCTCCCCCTCCTTCGCCGCCATCGCGACGGCCCAGGGGGAATGGAACCACGTGGCCTTTGGCTTCGTCGGGGACGACGGCGTATTTACGGTAAGTGCCGATGAGCGGGGCGCTAACTTCGATCCGGCGGACATTACTGGCTTTCTCCACGACGGCGCGATTCATGCCATGACCGTAAAGGTGTCCGCTGAAGACGCGAGCCAGTCGCTCCACGCTAAGGGGGCCAGTAACGTGAGTGGCCTCGCCGTGCCGCAGGCCATTGCCGATCGGTTCCGCCTGCTTCCTCTGCGCAAACTGACGTCTCCCCTATGCGCTCACAAGCTGATGGTTCGGCTCAAGGCGGCGGGCGGCCGCCAAGTG
>JAYUBV010000353.1:0-5441 GCA_043740655.1 Pseudomonadota bacterium
CCTTCGACTTGTTTTTTCTCGGTGCTCGGCACTTTTGCCTTGGCCCTTAGCTCGACCCACTTTTTCGAATCCGCCAACGATTCCGAACCCAGGTGCGCCTGCGGAACCGGGGCTGCTCCGACTGGAAACAACGCGGGCTTGATATGTTTTTCTGGAAGTTTGACCCCGTCGATGTTCTTCGCGGTGAAATCGGTGTTCTTTACTACCGTTAGCGCGAAGGGGTGGGCGGTCGCGCCCCACCCATCGTTGAACCCGTGTTCCACGCCGTGGCGATATAGACCGGGCTCATTTCCCAGGTAAGGGAACCAGGCGATGTGACTCGGCGACGTCATCCAAGTCACCACGGCCGGTCGGTAAACATGTTTGGTGAAGGGCATCCACATCCATCCGTAAACCCCGTGGTGCCGCCACACGCCGTAGTGATCGGTGAGGTGTCCCCAAGGATCGTATGAGATCCAAGTCCAGCCGTCCCCCTCTACCCAGGCCCAGTGGCCCTGCTGGTAAGGTGCCCATTGCGCTTGATAGAGGTAAGGCACCCAATAGCGTCCGCCCCCGACATAAACCCAGCGCCCCATACCGAGCAGCGCTCGATCGTAATGGAAAACCGTGGCGACCAAGGGGGCTATTTCAGCCGTTTTGGAGGAAGGCGTAGGAACGGGGCGAGCGCTAACCGCAATGGGGGGAGCTGCCCCCGCGATAAGGGAAATTTCGTCGGCGCTCGTCGCCTCTTCGTGCGAAACGGTCACGCGCAGACTCGCACCCATGTCCTCGGGAACGTAAAAACTCACTCCAAAATCGTTCAATTGAAAGTTGGACGCAACTAGGCAGTCCTTCTGTTCGCGCGGATGGCAAACGTTCCCCTCGCGATTACTAGCCTTCCACCGAAACTCCTCGATGACACGCTGAAGCGGACAGCCCTCGGGTTCCGAGCAATCCCCGCCTTTTTTGAAAAGGTCGGCTCCCAACGTCACGGTGTCGCCGACACTCACGGGCACCGTGTCCGAAACCCTCTTCTCGCCATTGACCGAAGTGATTCGGACGAAATAAGCGACCGGGCTTTGGTCGACGGAGTTTCCCGTAGGTGGCACCGACTCCGTACGCGGCGTTTCCTCCGTGGGCTTAGCCTCCGGTGCGAGAGTGGCTTGCGAAGTTGGCTCGGCCAAGGCGGCGGTGTCTTCTGACTCGGCGAACGCTGTGAACGTACACAGAAAAATGAAAGTCGTCGCCCAACGCATTAATCTGGTTTGCACGTTGTCCCCTTGGTTAATGGACGATTTTACCACCGAGGTTAGACGCTGTCTGGGGAACTACCGTAGAATAGCCGTCATGCGATCTATTCTTTTTGGTCTATTTTTTCTCGTTAGCTGCAGCTCAACTCCCCCCACTCCGCCCGAACCGGCTTGGGCGTCGCAGGCCACGCGAACGATGGATAATGGCTACCTCGTTTACGTGGGACGCGGCCAGGATCTCGATTTCGCCCGGGCTGCCTTTAAAGCGGAGTCCGCAGCGATCGCTGACCTTGCCAATGAGTGTTCCTTCCCTCCGAAGGGGGGGCGCATTGAGGATAAGTACGATTCGTTGGCGAGTGGTGTGCATTACGCCTACGCCAAGATCGGAATCAGCTTCGAAGAATGCGAGGCCGCCAAGCGGGCGACCGATCCCGAATCAATTCGAAAGCTCGCCAACGTTGCCCAAACGGAACAGCTCAAACGTTACCAGGATGAGTTCTATAGCGCCGCCGAGCCTCCCGCGGTAGAGCCGGCGAAGGAAGGCGGCCCGGCTTCGGGCAACGCTTTACCGCAGGCTGTGGTCGTTCGATCTTCGCCTGACTTCTTTATCGTGCGTCAGCAGGTGTGGCTCGCTAAGCGCGAAGTCATCCTCGCCCCTTCCGAACGTTACCAACCCGCCTCGTCGGAGACGGTGGCGTTACAAACCTACCTCGTTCCCCGTTTCACGGAACTAAGGCAATACGAAGGGGCCAACCCGGAGTTACGCACCCACAGTCCCGCTTGGTCCAGCATTCAGTCGGCTCCGGAAATTCAAAGGGCGCCGGTGCCACACTTGTTGACTGCGCCGCAGTCTCCCGCGCCGAGGCCGCCCGTACTGAAACGGGCGGTGCGGACCGCCCCCCCGCCGGTTCCGGCGCAACCGCCGCCACCGAAACGCCGCGGGCGTCGGCGTTTCCACTGATCGCACTAGCCACTAAATGGAGTACTTCGGCCCGGCGGTGAAAATAACTACGGGAAACTTAGTGGTGTTGGTCGGGTGCTGGCCGGTTTTCTTCAACCACTTTTCGCACGGCAGAATTCGCGAGAGGCGCCCGGTCCCGTCGATGGTGACGATGCGGATGAGCCGGCGCGAAGCGATGGCCTTTAAGTCCTTGAGGATCTTAGCGGTGGTAGCGTTGTTGGCCGGATCGTACATGAAGTAGAGGTCGGCCGAATCGGGGGCGAAGTGCGGGTCACCTAGATCACGAGTCTCGTAGCTTACGTTCTTCCAGCCCCACTGGTGGGCCACGCGCGACGACTCTTCGCTACGGGCCGCCACGATCTCGTACCCCTTGAACTGCACTTGGGGGAATTGGTCGCCGACGACGAATCCCATCCGTCCGTAGCCGCTGCCCAGGTCCACTAGCTGCTGTCCGGGTTGAAGATTCAGACTCTTCAAGATGAGGCGAATATCGGCGTACGAAACTTGAGTGCCGGCGACCGACACGTTGAAGTAGGTCTCGTGGCCATTGTATCGAGGCTGGGAAGAGAACTCGGTCTTGCGTACGATCGCTTCGACCTTCTCCGATTCCAACCCCAGCAACGAGTCGACCCATTTATCAAGGCTCAGTAAACTATCGGCCTCGACCGCGCCGATTTCGTCGGGGTAGTACTGATTGGACGCGAACGGCTTTAGCTGGTCCCAAGCCTCTTTTCGCCGCGATGGTATCACCGGCAAATTATAACGAATTCACGAGAACCTGCCGGCGTTTCGATTGGCCATTGGATGGAGCGACCACCCCTTCCTTCTCCATCTGCTCCATCAAACTCGCCGCGCGGTTGTAACCGATCTTCATGTGGCGCTGGATCAGTGAGATGCTGGCTTCGCCCTTTTCGGTTACCAGGCGAACGGCGCGATCGTAGAGGTTGCCTTCGCCGTCCTCGCCTCCGTCCTCTCCGCCTTCTTCCTTCGCCATGGCCTCTTCCTGGTAACGCAGGCAGCGTTCGTCGTACTGAGGCTCGCCCTGATCTTTTAGGAACTGGGTTACGCGATCGATCTCGGCGTCCTTTAGGTAGGCGCCCTGCATACGCTTTAGCGAAGTGAACCCCGCGGAGTGCAAGAGCATGTCGCCGTTACCTAGCAAGCGCTCGGAGCCCGTACGATCCAGAATCGTTTTTGCGTCCACCGCCGAGGCTACGCGGAAGCTGATGCGGCTCGGGAAGTTGGCTTTGATCGTTCCGGTCACGACGTCCGTCGACGGGCGCTGGGTGGCTAGCACCAGATGAATGCCCGAAGCGCGGGCCTTTTGCGCCAGACGCATAATCGACATCTCTACGTCCTTGGGCGAAACCGCCATCAAGTCCGCGTACTCGTCGATAACGACGACGATGTAGGGCATGGGCTCGAATTCCTGCCCCTCAACCTCCGCCGCCGGCATGTGCGCCAGCTTGTCGTTGAAAGCTTCCAGATGTCGCACGCCCATCTTGTGCATCGACGTGTACCGCCGTTCCATCTCGTCCACTACCCAGCGCAACGCTAGCGACGCTTTTTTGGAGTCGACCACGACCGGCAGCATCAGATGCGGAATGCCTTCGTAAGAAGCTAGTTCGACCATCTTGGGGTCGACTAGGATCAGCTTCAGCTGCGACGGGGTGTAGCGGTAGAGCAGGGAACAGATCAGCGAGTTGATGAAAACCGATTTACCGGTCCCGGTGGAGCCGGCGACCAGTAAGTGGGGCATCGCCGCCAGCCCCGCGATAATGGGATCGCCGCTAGCCAAGCGGCCGAGTACGAGGGGAATCTTCATGTCGGGATCGAAAAAGCGTGTTTCTTCGATCATGTCTTTGAAGTAAACGGTCTCGCGGTGCGGGCTCGGGATTTCTATTCCTACTACCGGCTTGCCGGGGATCGGGGCGACGATGCGGACGCTCATCACCGAGAGGGCCAACGTGAGATCGTCGGAAAGGTTGGCTATGTCTTTAATTTTTACGCCGCTGGCGGGTTTGAATTCGTAAACGGTGATCACAGGGCCGGGCGAGATATGAACCACTTCGCCTTCCACTCCGAAATCGCGCAGCTTTTGGACCAGGATGTTTCCCTTATCCACGAACCAATTGCGATCGGTGACCTTGGGCGGAGCATCCGCGCGGCCGGATAGTAGCGACAGGGGGGGGAGCTCGAAGTCGCCTACGATGCGCTTCTTACCGGGGATCGGCAAATTTTTGCCCTTCTTGGCCGCCTTGGGCCCCAGCGCTTTCTGGATCTCTTCGTCGGATTCGTTGCGGGTAAAATCGGCATCCATCGGAATGGCGATCGGGTCGAACGCCTCTGCTTCCTCGGGCAGGGTCGTCACCGGGCGAGGTTCCATTTTACCGGCGGGAAGTAGGCTGGGCGGCATGCCCATAGGCACCAGCGCGCGTTGCGCCTGCTTGGCGGCCCGTTTGGATTTCCACTGACCCAGCTTCGCGGCGGTCCGGCTCCAGAAGGCGGCGGTGTTCCCTTTCATCCGTTCGCGCCACTCGGGAAACTGCGACAGCATCCAGGTGATGGGATGAACGTCGAAATAAAGAATCAATGCCACCAGCGCAAACACGAGGCTGAACGTTTTCGCCCCAATCGTGCCGCTCATAAATTTTAGCAAGGTGAATAGTCCGTCCCCCACCAAACCGCCCGCCGCTCGCAATTTAAACGGGAGCCAACTCTGGGGCAGAAAGAGGGTGAGGCAAACGCTCATTGCCATTAGCAGTAGCGAGGCAAACAGCGGCCGCAATTTTGGGTTGTGATCTTTCTGCGCGGGCCGAATCTCAAGCGCTGATTTCACGAGGAAAAAAACTAGGAGGAAGGCAGCGAGGCCAAAGGCTTGAAAAAGAGCGTCCGAGATTACGCTTCCCGTTCTTCCTAACCAATTCTGAGTGCGAAATGAAGTGGAGTAGGTCGACCAGGAAAAATCTTCCGGCGAATGGGAAACCAGGGCGAGCAGCAAGTGAACCGCGCCCGCCAAACAGAGCACACGTTGAATTTCTCGCCAGAGTCGGCGGCCGGGAGTGGCGAACGCAGGGGACATGTAGGAAGCGGACGATTTTTCACTAGGCATGGCCGTAATAAACCTCGAGGAGTAGCTGTTAACTTATTTGGGCTGAAACTGACGGAAAGTGATTTCGCCCCGTGGTTGGGGCGGAGGCGAATGGGTGCTTCTACTACTATTATAAATCGCTGACATTCCTTGTCAATTT
>JAYUBV010000354.1:0-1582 GCA_043740655.1 Pseudomonadota bacterium
TCGTGAACTGAGCTGGAAATAGTTTACGGCGTTCCGTGGAACATCGCCCAGTGCGGGGCGATGCTTTCCAGAGTGCGGCCGCCGAAGGATTCGTACTTACCGTCCTCGGTAACTCGCCACGGCTGCTCCACGTACCCCGCGTTGATCTTAAGATCCTTACCGCGCGTGAGGATCGCTTTCGCCCAAGGCTCTTCGATGGCCGCGAGCGGCGCGTCCTTGGCGAAGAGATCGACCAACTTCTGCGTTTCGCGGTTCGCTTTAATGGCCTGCAACTCGCCCAAGAGTTGTTTGGAAACGGCTTCGAAGCGATCGTAGTCGGTTACCGCGAGGACCTGGTTTTCCAGCGTCATAGGACTTTTCTCATCCTTAGCGACCCACTTGGCCGCCTTCTCGTCGAGTAGGCGCTTTACGAAGAGCCAGTGGCCGCGTTGGTGCGCTTCGGTGAAGGTGCGCTGGCCCGACGTGCGGCGGAGAAAGTCGGCGAGGTAGTAGTCGTAGCCCAGATTGCGAATCTCCTTCGCTTGCGGCTTGTCTTTATAGAGGCCCAGGTCCACCAGGCGTGAATCGCCCAGGAACACCAGTGCCGCCAGATCCGCGCGCTGCTCTTCCAACGCACTTCCTAAAGCACCCAAACCCGAAATCGGATCCTCATTCTTGCCGTACTTTTCGATGTCGTACGTGCCCGAGCCGTGGCCGATGATCTCGTGCATCAGCACGATGTTCTGCCAAATCAATACGCGGGCTTTCAACGTGGGCTCCACCTTGGACGCCGGGGCGAATTCGCGCAGCATCTCCGCGAAGGCAGCTTTGGATTGCGGATCCTCATCCTCGCCCGGGAGGGGCAGGCGGATCACATTCTTGGCGCCCACGTCGCGGCGGATGTCGTCAAAGTTGGGCAGGTTGTAACCGCCCGAACGGTAGGACGCGATTTCTTGGAAGTAATAAACCATGATCGCCGGGGGCGAATAATTGGGAGGAAAAGTCTTCTTGAACTTTCCGTACGGCATCCCGTCCTCGAAGTACTGCGCGGATTTCGCTAGGCCTTCGGCGCGGCGGCTGATGTCGGGATCGATGACCTGCACGTAAGATTCCCAGCTGCCGATGCGGGCCAGCCAGTCTTCGTACACCTCGACCCAGCCGAGCATGAAGTCTACCTTTGAACCCGCGCGATCTTTCACCCAAGCGATATTAGCCTGGCGGAAGTCCTCGACCACCCCCTTGGTGAAAAACACAATGCTGCGTTCGATTTGCTCCGCCTGCAGCGGCGTTAGCGCCAGCGCCTTTGCTTTCTTAAGCGACGCCACGACCTTCTTCAGCGTTTCGCCGACTACGCCCGGAGATTTGACGGTGTGAATCTCGCACGCAAGCTTGCCAGCTTTTTTCACCACGCGGCAGTTCAGCGTAGTGTCTAGCGTTTTACCGATCGCAGCCTTTACGTCGGGGCCAGCGATGCCGCGTGCGTATAGGTTTCCTCCGACGTCTTCAAGTCCGTTGCCATCCGGGCTTTCCGGAAACTGGCGGGTCTCAAAATTGGCGTCGGTGAGCAGCCGCACCATCTCGGCGCGACCCTTGCCGAACTTCA
>JAYUBV010000355.1:0-1579 GCA_043740655.1 Pseudomonadota bacterium
GATCCGTTAGCTACGTTCCCCACGAGCGTGGCCACGTTCTTGATTTGTGGCGAGGCGAAAAGGTCGAGGAAACGCGCAATTTCCGGCGCGCTCTTTTCCAGGTCACGGCGGAGCGACGATAAGGTCACCCGTGCGCCCGTGCGGAAGCGATTGCCCTTGGTCGATGTCACCGTGCCGCTTTCGTAAAGTTCGGCAACGAGGTGCAGACTCAGTAGCTCGTTCAGACGCAGTTTATTCTTATTCGACAGCACGCCCAGATCGGTAGCGGCCCCCAGGAGAGTGGCTCCCGGTTCTTTTGCGCGAAGCTGGGAAGCGGCTTTAACCGTCACGGGGGCGAAGAAAGAAAAATCTTCCGTGCAAATCTCCACGGGAATTTTCACCGCGGCGGTTAGTTCCTTTTTAATCTTAGGGGTGAGGCACGTTTCCGTCAGCGATCGGTAATTCGCGAGATCAATGGTGGCGGCAGCGTCCAGAATCGGCTGGTAACCAGTGCAGCGGCACAGATTTCCGGTGAGGTAGTTCTGCGCGGTCTTTTTTGAAATCGCCGCGGTATCCTTCGCGGCGCACTTTCGCTCCGCGAGTCCGGTCAATGCGACGACGAAACCCGGCGTACAAAACCCGCACTGGCTGCCGTGGCATTGCACCATCGCCGATTGCACGGGGTTCATCCCTTCGGGAGTGCCGCAGCCCTCCACCGTGACGAGCGACGATCCATCGAGCTGCGCGACCGTCGCGATGCAGGAGTTGATGCTTTCGAACGGACTCGGTTGATTCTTTTTGGCGGGGTAGGGAAACCAGCGCAGCACGCTGCAGGCCCCGCAGTCCCCTTCGGCGCAAACAATTTTGGTTCCAGTCAGCCCCGCTTCGTAGCGAAGGTAATCAGCCAGCATCAGACCCGACGCGTTGCCGCGTACCTCGTGGCGTTTTCCATTGATGTAGAGCAGGGCGAAGTCGCGAATCGGCATTTGAAGACGGAGTCTAGCGGTTGAGGCCTAGCCCCTCAACATCAATACGGAATAGGCTTATTCAGGTTTGGTAACGCTGCGTGTTTCATTACGGTTCATAAATTTCAACAACAGATCCACTAGCGGGAGCTCGCCTACCCACTCTCGCCACGGCCGCACGACGTGAAAAGGCGACATCACCAGCAGCACACCGAGCAGCAGCGTGTTCTCCAGAAAAAGAATTCCCATGAAAAGTTTGGTCCCTAGATGGAACGCGATGAGCGCCACTCCCCACGGTCGGTGTAGGGAATTTTTGAAGAGGATCCAAAGTGCGGTGACCTGGACGTAGATGGTCAAAAGGTAAACGGGAAAGCCGAGGTAAGGGTTACTTACCGCGAACGACTGCAGTAAAGTCGGGGTCTGATACTGCGACATCAGGTGGTAGGAGATCTGGTACGCCATCGCGTGCGGCGAAAAGGATCCGAGGCCCCCGGAGGCCCAGTGCGTAATCCCGTCGGCAATTTTGGCGAAACCGGACATGCAATAGCCGAGCAACAGCATCGCCTGCGCCGCCCCGAAGGTGACCAGAACGCTCTGGCGCCCCGACCGCGATAGCTCCGCCCCGTCCTCTTTCC
>JAYUBV010000356.1:0-1576 GCA_043740655.1 Pseudomonadota bacterium
AATACGCGAAACATTACGCCGCCTCTCCCACCATGGGCGGCAGTCTGTACCCCGGCGTCCGTAAAACGCTGGAAAAGCTTCGGTCGTACCCCCACGTCCGGCTGGCCGTCTGCACGAACAAGCCGACCCCCATCGCCATTCAGACCATCGAACACTACCTGCCCGGCTTTAAGTTCGACCACGTTGCCGGCCCCGAGCTGGTATCCAAGCGAAAACCCGCAGCGGAGCACCTCCTTGAAGTGATGACGCGGTTGGAGCTCGATCCCGCGACGACCTGGTTCATTGGCGATGACATGGTCGACCTTAACTGCGCACAGGCAGCCAAGGTGAAATTTCTCGCCGCCGGCTATGGCTTCGGCACCGTGAAGGCGGCCCCGGAGCAGACACTGTCTCAGTTTTACGATCTACTGCTTCACGTACTGCCACGGATTGAAGGTAAGACCCCTACGGGAGGTCATTCGTGAGCGCCATCGCCCCCGTCACTCCGGCCAAAAAGATCAATTTGAAGGGAATCCCCGTCGAAGAGTTCGAGCAAATGTTCGTCTCGATGGGCCATCCCGCGTTCCGTGCGCGTCAGCTTTTCCGCTGGATATACCTGTTCCGTGAAAATGACTTCGACAAGATGACCGATCTGTCGAAAAAGTTCCGCGAAGACTTGAAGGCGAACTTCGAGCTGCCGTCGCTCACGATTCACGAGCAACGCGACTCGAGCGACGGCACGATCAAATTTTTGGTGAAGCTGCCCGACGGCGAAACCGTCGAGTCGGTGTACATCCCCTCGATGGAGCGGGCTACGCTGTGCGTGTCGACCCAGGTTGGCTGCAAGATGGCGTGCACGTTCTGCGCGACGGGCTACATGAAGTTTACGCGCAATCTGCAGGCGTGGGAAATCGTGGACCAGCTGATGGCGTTGCCATTCCCCAAGCCTATTTCCAACATCGTAATGATGGGCATGGGCGAGCCGTTCGATAATTACGACGAAGTGGTCAAGGCGCTTAAGATCATGCAAGACCCGATGGGCACCAAGATCGGCAAGCGCCACATTACGGTTTCTACCGTCGGTATTTCACCGAAGATCAAAGAATTCGTAGAGGCGGATCTAGGCAAGATCGCCATCTCGTTGCACGGCACGACCGAAGAGCAGCGGGGGAAGATCATGCCGATCAATAAGAAGTATCCGATCGCAGACATCATGGAGCTTTGCAGAAACCTCAAGTTCCCGCACCGCGGCCGGGTCACTTTCGAATACATCCTCATCAAAGATTTGAATGACTCGCTGGAAGACGCGCACCGCCTGGTGGCGCTCACGCGCGGCATTCCGTGCAAGATCAACCTGCTCGCGTACAACGAGAACCCGTTCATCGATTTCAAACGTCCGGACGAGCAGCGCGTGTTGGACTTTCAGGCCATTTTGCTCGAAGCCAATCTGACCGCCACCTACCGCCGAAGCCGTGGCCGCGACATCGCCGCCGCCTGCGGCCAGCTGCGGACCGAAGACCGGCTTAAAATCGCCGCCCTCATGCGCAGCAAAGGCGTGAAGGTGCCGGAGCCCGAAGCCCCCGTCGCCTAATCCAAC
>JAYUBV010000357.1:0-1576 GCA_043740655.1 Pseudomonadota bacterium
ACCCAACATCTCCCGTACGGGTGGCCGCGACGTATCCGGCACCGCCCTAATCACGCCGTTAGAAAAAATGACCTGCGGCGCCGCGGCGGCCAGGGTGGGGAAAAGGGCAAAGGCCAGAGCTAGCTTCATGGCCGGAAACGCTATCCTGGCAAGCGTTTCGGGTCAACCGTCGTTGCGAGGCCCGGGGGCCCGGGCGGACGCCAGTCGAATCCCGTTGACCAAGATCCAGCCACGCCTACTGTTGGCGAGTCGGCGGTTGGTCGGGAGAGGTGGCTAGGCGGACCCAGCGCTTGCTGTTCCACTTATTGTCGTTCTGGTGGATTCGCCGGTACCAGTAGTAATTACGCAGCACGGAGGCCACGTACTCGCGGGTTTCACGGTAGGGGATTAGGTCGATGAAGAGGATAGGGTCTTCGATCGGATAGCGGCGGGTCCAGGCCGACACTTTATGCGGACCGGCGTTGTACCCGGCCAGGGCGAGGTGGATCTGGCCGTTCGCTTTCTCGATGAGCTGGGTCAAGTATTTGGCGCCGATTTCTACGTTCGTATCGGGATCCAAAAGGTTCGCGTCGCCGGCAATCTTGCGTCCGGTCTCGGGCATGATCTGCAACAGGCCACGCGCTTTGGCGCCCGACACCGCGTTGATGCGGAAGGCGCTTTCACGCCGGGCTACCGCAATCAGCAGGTAGGGGTCGATTACGGCCGACTGCTTTTCGAAAACCGGGAAAAACACTTTCGGGAAGTATTGCTCCAGCGTTTCTCGCGAAACGAGCGCGGGGTTGCTGTAGAGCACATCCGTCAAAATTGAAATCTTACCGTGGTGATCGCCTTGCCCTTCCTTCAGCTCCGCCAAGTACACCATCACTTCGGGCTCCACGCCGTGACTTCCGCGCAGCGTCCATTCGAGCACCTTGGCGCTCGCCGAGGCAAACCCGAAACGGTTCAGCCACTCTTGGGCTTCCAAAAGTTTATTGAGCGAAGGCGTGGTCTGAGATCGCGTGATGACCGGTGAAATTTCGCGGTCGAGAATCGTACCGGGGTCCTTCGACTGCGCGGTGAGGGCAACGAGCGTGTGGAAGGAGAAGGGGTACTTTGCTTGCAGCTTCGCCAGCGTGATCTTCGCCTCTTTATCCTTCTTCAAGTGTTGCTGGCAGCGGTACATCCAGTAGAGCGGTCGGGACACGAAAGCGTCTTGCACGTCTGCCGACCGTTTGAAGATCTGCGCCGCCCGCTTGTAGTTTCCTTTGGCGTAGTAAAAGAGGCCGGCACGGGTCAAAAGGTTCTCGCGGTCCGCCGGACTATGCGCGAGGCAATCTCCGCCTTTGAAGTACAGTTCGCCGATCTCTTCGAGCGGCATGCCCTCATCCAGCTGGTCCTCCAGCGTGGCGGCCAGGGCTATCGAAACGTTATTGGGGCAGCGGCTTTCTTTCTTCGCCATCCGGCGAAGCTTGTCCAAGTCGGAAGGGCGGGTGGCCCACATGCCGCGAATCAATGGGCTCAACGAACCGAAACGCAGTTCGATCCAGTTGACCAGCTGATGGCGGTGGAAGCGGGGGCGAACCGTTCCCTTTTGGCC
>JAYUBV010000358.1:0-1576 GCA_043740655.1 Pseudomonadota bacterium
TTGCAAACCGGTAGTTTGGGTGCAGGGAGGCTGCGCGGCCGTGACCCAGTCGATTATGGGCAATAAGGTATCGTGGGGCTATGCCTCAACCGTGGAAGATGCCCGCTCAAACGCGATGCGCGCCTGCCGGTACGGCGGAACCAAAGGCTGCAAAGCGGCCGCATGGGTCTGCAGCTGGTAGTTCGGAGCAGTTCGACCGGCGGGAAGGGAGTGTAGTTCCGGGACCATAAATAATTCTGGTGGGCGCTATCCGGCATACGCGGTCGCCATATCCGCGTTGCGCCGGGGGCGGCGTCTGTCTTTCGGACCGACATTTGATGCTCCGAACGAGGGACACCCCGGTGTGCAGTTTCTGATCACCCGTACCCGTAATTTCGTCGTATTCATCTGGTAACCACTTTCCATCGCGCGTGCGCGATTGGGATCGCCCATTGCACGAGTAACGACCCGTGCCGACATTTATAAAATTTGCCTTTCTCGTACTCTTGCTGTGCCCGACGCTTTCCCACGCGGAGACCGAGCTAGCCCGTCTCATGGATGCGGTCGATGGCACCAAGTACGCGACCGATCTCAACGTGCTGGCCGGCATCGAACGCTTTTCCCTCACGGGTGGCTGGTGGAACCGAAGCCATCTGCTCACCGATCGTTACCGGTACGGGAACCTCAAGAAAACCCGTCGCTACCTCGCCGATCGTCTCCAGGAGATGGGGTTCGAGGCGCCACAGTCGATCCCCTTTCCGCTGCACGACAAACGCGACCGCACGCTACTCGGCTACCTATTCGGCGGCGGACGGGCAGGCGGCGTAAACATCGTAGCGGAAATTCCTGGCAGCGAACGACCTGACGAGATTGTGACCTTCGTGGCCCACTACGACACTACGGGAAAGTACATGCCGGGGGCCGACGACAACGGATCGGGCGTGGCCGCGTTGCTGGCCACCGCCGAAGCTTTCAAGAAGACGGGCATTCGCCCCAAAAGGACCATCCGTTTTCTGCTGGCCGATGGGGAAGAACGATCGCCGCTGTACCAAGGTTCGGAAAACTTCTTCGAGAAGAGCGCCGCCAAGGGGGAGAAAAATATTTTGGTAATGAACCTGGACATGATCGGATTCTCGCCGCATGGCCAGAACACCGGTGGCTACAGCGCGGAGATGTTTCCGGCCGCTAAGAACTTGCTGAAAGAGGCCAGTGAGAAATCGGGCCTAGTGCTTGAGATGACATCGTTTGAGCCGTTCTACTCCGATAATTTGCCCCCAACGTTCAAGGGCATCCCGTCGCTGGCGATCACCGAAGATGCCCGCTATCTGGACGGCCGGATTATTGAAAGCTATCCGCACTACCACGAACGCACCGACCTTCCGAAGGAAGTGAATCTTCCCTACGCGGTGAAGATGACGAAGTGGAGCGCAGCGGCCCTACTGCTCGCCACGGACCCGTCCAAGACTTTCGATACCCAGGAATCGCGCGAACTAGCGGCAGCCTACCGGAGGGCCGCAACGCTACGCGAGCAGGGTAAGCATACTTACGCTAATAAACTCGCCACGGGCGCCCGCCAATGGTGCATGGCCACCCTCAA
>JAYUBV010000359.1:0-1574 GCA_043740655.1 Pseudomonadota bacterium
CTTACTTCGTAAAAGCCAAGGTCATCGTAAAACGCCGAATGCTACTAGCCGGCCTTCGCCTTGCGAAAGCGATCAACGACATGGCCGAGGCGACCCCTACCGTCGCCGGCGAAAACGCAGACCTCAAATTGCTCAAATCCGTGCTGCTACTGAACGAACAAGGGCACGGAGAACACGAGCACTAAGTGGATTGACGTCGAATAGCCGAACGAATCATTTCGCGCCCACTCTAGGAGCGCGCAAAAAATATTTGGGTATAATGAGTTCTGGCAAGGCACCGCCGACTGGGACGTAAATTCCATGCTGCAAAAGTTCTCCATCCCGCGGCGGCTTTCGATTGGTGACCTAGTAGTCATTGGATTACTGGCCGGAGTCATCTACGCGGTGGTCGCCACGGGTAAAGAATGGCGGGCAGAGTTTCATCCCTCCTTGGAGATCGACTTAGCGCTGGGGGCCGTTCCGTACTACGCACTGATGTCGGCGATGCGCGGGCTCATGGCCTACGTGATGTCACTGGCGTTCACGTTGGTGGTGGGCTTTTGGGCCGCTAAATCGCCTACCGCCGAAAAGATCCTCCTGCCGGTACTCGACGTCCTACAGAGCATTCCCGTGCTGGGGTTTCTCCCCGGCCTGGTGCTCGCCCTTATTGCCATCTTTCCGAATACGAACGTAGGGCTCGAACTGTCCTGCGTACTGATGATCTTTACGGGCCAAGTCTGGAACATGACGTTCAGCTTCTACTCGTCGCTGAAATCCGTGCCCACGGAGTTCCGCGAGGCCGCCGAGGTCATGAAGCTCGATTTCCTCGATAAACTAAAACACGTCGAGCTGCCCTTCTCCGCCATGAATCTGGCGTGGAATAGTCTGATGTCGATGTCGGGCGGATGGTTCTTTTTAAGCGTGTGCGAAGCCTTCACCCTGGGAGACCAGACCTACCGGCTCCCCGGAATCGGCGCCTACATGGCGACCGCCATCGCCAAAGGGGACCGCGGTGCCATGATCGCCGGCGTCGTCGCCATGGCCTCGATCATTTTGATTTTGGATTTTCTCATCTGGCGCCCAGTCCTGGCGTGGGTCCAGGATTACCGGCTGGAGGCGGCCCCGGGCATCGCCCCGCGCGACCCTCTGATGATGCACTTCGTGCGCGACTCACGCATCGCCCGCTGGATCGATCTTTTTTTGCGGCACCGGGCCCTGCGCAAACGCGTGCGCGGCGAGGTAAGCTCCGCGCACCACTGGTCGCAAAGCGTGGAACGCTTGGTCGAAAAATGGCGCGCTAAGTACCACGGTAGCCGTTTCGTTTCGTACGCGGTCATGGCCGCCGTCGGCATCGCGCTTGCGTTGGCGCTCGTCAAATTGGTTCACCTATTAGCGACCGTGCCGGCCTCGGGTTGGATAGACGTGGCTCACGGGACGGGCACCACCTTTCTACGCGTAGTGATTTGCTTAGTGCTGGGCACTTTGTGGACCGTGCCGGTGGGAATTTGGATCGGCACCTCTCCATCCCGGATGCGGATTGCCCAGCCCATCATCCAGCTCTTCGCTTCGTTCCCGGCACCCATGTTGTATCCGTT
>JAYUBV010000360.1:0-5410 GCA_043740655.1 Pseudomonadota bacterium
GACGGAGCCGCCATGGTATTTCTGGCGTCGGAGGAGTGGGCGAAGCGCAATCGCTTCCCCATTCGCGCGTACCTAACCGGTTTTCAAAGTGGCGCGGTCAATTTAAAAGAAGAAGGGCTGTTAATGGCACCGGCGTACGCCGTCCCCAAGCTGCTCGATCGCCGAGGGCTCGCCCTGGGCGATTTTGATTTCTACGAGATCCACGAGGCATTCGCAGCGCAAGTGCTTTGCACGCTGAAGGCGTGGGAATCGGCGGACTTCTGCAGCAAGAACCTGGGCCGTGAAGCTCCGCTGGGATCCGTCTCACGGCAAAAGCTAAACGTGGCCGGCGGCAGCGTGGCGTTGGGCCATCCTTTCGGCGCGACGGGCGCCCGCATCCTGGCCACATTAGCCAAACTGCTCGACGAAAAGGGGAGTGGCAAGGGGCTGATTTCGATTTGCACCGGTGGTGGTATGGGCACCGTAGCTACCGTGGAGAAATAGTCCCGTGGATAAGATTGTCTGTCTCGGTAAGAACTACCTCGACCACGCCAAAGAGTTGGGCGACGCCATTCCCGAAAAGCCGGTCATCTTTTTGAAACCCCCCAGCGTGTTGCGTACCGCCGATGCGGCCGGTGCGACGCTGGCGTTGAAACTTCCGCCGAAAGAGCTAGGTACCTGCCACCACGAATGTGAAATCGTGGTGAGGATAAAGCACGGTGGCTACCGCCTGCCCGCTAGTCACGATCAGATCGATGCCCTAACGCTGGGGCTTGATATGACTCTGCGGGATTTGCAAGGGGAGCTCAAGCAGAAGGGGCACCCATGGACCACCGGAAAAGTGTTCCCCGACGCCGCGGTAATCGGCCCCTGGATTTCGCCACCTAAGTTTTCCGACTTCGCCAATAAAGAGTTCACGTTCCTGCTGGCCGGCAAAGTGAAACAGCGGGGCACCGCGAATCAGATGTTGATGAAGATCGACGCGGCCATCGTTTACGTCACCCAGTTCTTCCCGCTTTGTCCCGGAGACTTGTTATTTACCGGAACGCCCGCGGGCGTAGGGCCGGTGCAGGCCGGCGACCGCGCCATTCTGTCGTGGGGAGACATTCGCTACGAGGTGGGGTGGACGTGAGCCGGACCAACGACTTCATTCGTTTAGCGAGGGAACGGTTGCCGAAAGCCCTTGTGGAAAGTGATCCCAGGGAGATGTCGGTGTTCGCCTCGGACTGGACCCGCCGCGAGGGAAACCCTGGCGTGGTATTTCTTCCGCGCACGACCGAAGAGGTCAGCCAGGTTTTAAAACTTTGTTACGAGCAAAACTATCCGGTGGTGCCGTCGGGCGGCCGCACGGGGTTGGCCGGCGGTGCGGTTCCTCTAGATGGCCAAGCGGTGCTCAGTCTGTCGAAGCTCAACCAGATCCACCCGGTCGATACGCTGGGCTTTTCGGTGCGCGTGGGGGCCGGCGCCGTCACCCAAGCCGTGCACGACCATTGCCGCAGGGAAGGGCTGACCTGGCCCATCGATCTCGCGGCGAAGGGCAGCTCCCAGATCGGCGGTAACCTTTCCACCAACGCCGGCGGCGTGCGGGTGATTCGTTACGGCATGGCGAGGAGATGGGTCACCGGGATCGAGGCCGTCACCATGAATGGTGAGGTTTTGCAGCTCAACAAGGGGCTGGAAAAAAACAATACCGGTTACGATCTCGTTCAGCTTATCTGCGGCAGCGAGGGCACGTTGGCCGTGGTGACCGAGGCCACCCTCAAGCTCACGCGCATTCCCGAAGCATCAAAGGTGTTTCTGTTCGGCGTGAACGGTTTGAAAAACGTCGAGACGCTTTTCCGCGAGGCCCGTAAGGGGCCGTTCCACATTGTGGCCCTGGAATTTTTCTCGCGCGTTTGTGCGTTAGCGGTGAAGGAACAGCTCGGCATCGACACACGGTTCAATCCCGAGCCCGAGTTCTTTCTTCTGATGGAAGTGGAAGCGCTGGCGGGTAAGCCGCTCGACGAGCCTTTGACCGATTGGCTCGGCCACGTGCTGGAGGCCGGCCACGTCGCCGATGGGCTGCTCGCCCAGTCTGAACGGGAAGCCCAAGAGGTGTGGAAGCTACGCGAGGGAATCACCGAGAGTCTGCAGAAAAAATCCAAGGTGAAGAAATTCGATATCGCCGTGGCGCCTCACCGCATCGCGGAGCTACTCGGAGAGATTCAGACCTGGTTCACGGGACCGACCGGCAAGCAGGTGGCGCTCGGTCTGGATTACTACCTCTTTGGCCACTGGGGCGACGGTAGCCCTCATCTCAATCTAGTGAAGCGCCCCAGCGTGGACGACGCGCAGTTCGAGAAGGACTACGTCACCGTCGAGAAATGGGTTTTTGAACTATTGAAGAAATTTGGCGGCAGCGTCTCCGCCGAGCACGGGGTGGGACTGCTTAAGAAAAGCTGGTTGCCATTCAGCCGTTCACCCGAGGAGATGCGGCTGTTCCGGGAAATCAAAAAGGCCTTCGATCCTAAGGGGCTCTTGAATCCTGGTAAGGTCCTCGAATAGGATTGCCCCACTATCAACGCAGGGGGTTATCCATGAAGCTGTTCATTCTGTCTCTGGCCTTCGCCGCATCGGCGCTCCAGGCCCGTACCATCACCATCGAAACGAAAAAAATTGGCGATAAGGTTCATTGGGAACCGTCCAAAATCGAAGTGACCCAAGGTGAGACGGTCACGCTCGTCGCCAAACACGACCTTGAAGGTGGCTTCGATTTTCACGGGCTATTCATTCCCGAGCTGAAGATTACCGAGAAGGTGGATCGACACAAGCCGTTGTCCAAAGAGGTTACGATTCCGGCGGACATGAAACCCGGTGAATATAAAGTGGGCTGCCACATTCATCCGGCGCACGTTCCGGCGACGCTCGTGGTGAAAGCCGCGGCGGCCGCTAAGAAATAACTTTGCCGTACATTCTCGAGAAATTGCTGCAGGACCTATTCTTGGCTCCGCTGGGGTGGGTCCTGTGGCTTTTAGTCATCGCCTTTTATTTTTACGATAAAGACAAACCTCACCGGGCCAAGGGCGCCTTGGTGGCGGCCTTCGTCCTTCTATATTTCCTTTCGACCAACATCGCGGCCAAAATTTTAGGACGTCCGCTCGAACGGGCCTACCCCATCAAAACCATGGCGGAGTACCCGAAGTCGCAGGCTATCGTCTTATTGGGCGGCAGCACCTACGGACTAATCTCGCCCCGTTTGGAAATCGAAGAACTGGGCGGTGCCCGCGTACTAGCGGCCGCGCGCTTGTTCAAGGCGGAGCGGGCTCCGATTATCGTCGTGACCGGTGGAGACCCCTACCTGACTAAGGACGGAGTCGAACGGCGTGAGGCCGATGACATGCTGGCGTTGTTGGTGGAGTACGGCGTGCCGAAGGAATCGGTGCTGACCGAGGGCAACTCACGCACCACGAAGGAGAACGCCAAGTTCACGGCCGATCTTTTGCGCGCTCGTGGGGTGCTGGAGGTTTTATTGGTAACCAGCGCTTTCCATTTACCGCGCGCCACGGCGCTGTTCGAAAAGGCGGGGTTCAAGGTGATTTCGGTACCCACATCTCTTGAGATTTCCGACAGCCTAACGGGACAGGACTTCTTCCCCAGGGCAGCTAACTTGGCCAAGTCCACGATGTCTTTCAAAGAGTACTTCGGCAAAATGCTCGGCAGATAAGAAAAGGCCCACGAGAAAAATCCCGTGGGCCTCCTAAGTATTTGATTAGCGAATGACTTTAACCTTCATCGAAGGTCCGTCAATCGACTGGGCGCCGGCCTTACCGGTCAGCCTCACGTCATACTCACCGACCTCCGCGTCCGCCAAACGCCAGTTCAGCGCCATCTTTGGAGCTACGTTCGGCGTGCGGCGTACGACCTCTTTACCGCTCGTAAGATGCTTCGCGGTGAAGACCACTTCGGTGAACGGGACCGGCGTCGAAACGGCATCGAACTCAAATACGAACTTCTCTTTCAGCTCCTGGCCCTCTTTGAGGTTCGTAAACTTGAGGGCCTCGGACGCTAACGCGCCGTTCAGTACGTAGACCGTACGTGGCTGACTCTTTAGCTCCTTGCCCGCCAGCTTCATCGAGGCGCTCATCACGTAAACGCCGTCTTTGTATTTGGTGGTATCGAGCGAGAACTTCTGGTCGTCGATCGGCCGAACGAAGGTTACGTTGCCTGCGATGTCCTGCACCAAGATGTCGAAACCGTGGTGTCCGGCCACCGAGCTTTGAGGTGTGAGTAGAACCGTGCGCTCCATTACCTGCCGATCGCGTAGCGAGCCCAACGTGACGAAACCTTCCGGCTCACCCAACGTCATAGCCCACGTTTGCGTACCGATGCCCGACGTATCGTCCCAGCTAATCTTCGCGAAGCCCTTTTCGCCCCAATCCTCACCCCAGCTGTTGCGAATGATCCAGACCTTCTCTTCGTCGCTGAAGCCGATGATCGTTACGGCGTGTCCACCGGCCATTGAGCCGGTCGTGTGCTTGTAGATGCCCGACTTGTAATAGAGAAAGTCATCGTAAACAAGCATCGACGTGACCACGGGCCCCTTCTGAAGCGCGTTTTTCACCGCGTCCTTCGAGCCAAACAGCCAGGTCGGCATGTTGTGATCGGCAATTTTCAGCGAACGCTCATTAGAGTTAGCGCACGTGTTCTTGCAGGATATGTCTTCACCCTTCGCACCACCTAGGTACGGGAAGCACGTCTCGTCGGGCACTCCCGACGATTTCAGATAGGACATGGCATCGCCCGGACGCCAGCCGCTTTCGCAACCGCCGCCGCCGCACGAGAACAGGTGCTGCGGAGAGAACGCCCAAGGTGAGTTGGGAGTACGCCGCGAGATATTCATCTGCGTTTCGAGGGCACCGATGACCGCGAAGGCTACGCAGCTTCCGCAACGTCCCTGATTCAACATCGGGGAGACGTAATTTTCGCCACCATAGTTTCGCCAATCGAGGGCGGCGCGTGAACGCGCACTCGGAGCGGCTTCGCTACGGTTACGAAATTCGTCGCCGAATCCTTCGGGAAGCTCGGCCCCGAATAGCCGCTGGCGTTCTTTCGGAGAGAGCTCGGTGACCCAGCTTTCGCCGGCCTGCCAGGGTGCCTGACTCCGATTCAGAGCATCCTTTACTTGGGAAAGAGTTTGTACAGACGGCGAGGCGCTAACTTCCAGCACGGCCAACAGCGTAACGAAGATCGTCGCAAGTCGAGCCATGGGGTCTCCTTGTGTTTATTTCTAGTTATAAAAGCATCAGGAGAAAAGCTTACTCGTAACCCCAGTGGAAGTCAGCAAGGCGGCGGCCATTGCCGTCCACTAGCACGTAACCATCGCGAAACTGGCTCTGCATGCGGAACATGATCGTGGACAGCGCGGAGCCGTCGAAGTCGGCGGCGTCGAGGA
>JAYUBV010000361.1:0-5397 GCA_043740655.1 Pseudomonadota bacterium
AATGGCGGCGGACCGCGAGAGGATCCGGACTTTCGTACAGCGGGAAGACGTGCAGAAGCGAATCGTCGCGCTGGGCGTAAACCCCTCCGAGGCGACGGCTCGCGTAGCGAGTCTGTCGAATGCGGAAATTGCGAAAATTTCGGGACAGCTCGATAGGTTGCCCGCCGGTGGCGATGGCATCTATCTCGGTCTAGGCGCGCTCGTACTGGTAGCCATTCTGGTGATTCTGCTCGTGCGACGATGATTGTGCAGAGGTGGGGATGGTTCGGACTTATTCTTTTGCTGAGTGGGTGCGCTACCACGCCACTTAGCCGCTACCTGGCTGGGCCAGCGTCGGTTCCGAGAAAAGCGGAGGTGAAGGGAGTGCCCTTCATCGAGCAGGATCGAAATCAATGCGGCCCAGCTTCGCTGGCGATGGTCATGGGGTGGGCCGGTAAAACGGTCGCGCCCGATGAGCTCTCCGAAAAGATGTACACCCCCGCACGCGAAGGTACGTTTCAGCAGGATCTGTTGGGGGCCGCCCGCCGCGAAGGGTTTCTCGCCATTCCCATTCAAGGGCACGATGCGCTTTTTAAAGAGGTGGCCGCCGGCCATCCCGTCCTCATTTTCCAAAACTTAGGCTTAAGCTGGTATCCCGTCTGGCACTATTCCGTCGTCCTCGGCTACAACTTCGACGAGCGCCAGATGCTCGTGCACTCGAATGCGGACAAACATCACTATCGCAGCATGAAGGCGTGGGACCGCGAGTGGGAGGGCAGCGACTACTGGGGCGCGGTGATTTTACCGCCCGATAAATTGTCGGCCTCCGCCGATGAAGTAGACCATCTCCAAGCGGCCGCGGGGTTGGAACGCGTGGGCAACGCGAAGGAAGCCGAGAGCGCGTACCGAACGATTTTAAATCGCTGGCCACGTAATCTGGGGGCACTGATGGGATTGGGCAACGTCCTGTTCGCACGCGGCGACGTGGCTGGCGCAGCGGACGTATTAAAACGCGCCACCCAATTTCATCCGCAGGCGCCCGAGGCGTGGCACAACCTGGCGATCGCCTACCGCGATTCGCAACGGCTAGCGCTGGCACGTAAGTCGGCGCGATACGCCATGAAGTTTGCCAACACCGCGGACAACCCGGCCTACCGCGCCAGCCTGGGCACCTTACTCAACTAATTTAGAATTTACTCGTTGGTAGATAGTTCGACCGGCGGGAAGGGAGGGAAATCCCAGCCGCGAAGGCCTTAGCGGACAGATTCCTTCCCCGGTCGAACTACCGCAGACCTTGGTGTAGGACTTTCTTCGGAGCGCTCCCCGAAGGTTGACGTTATTAGGATGCCATACGTTAATTCACTATGCATCCCTGGCACGACGTAGAAATCGGCAAAGACGCCCCGGAAATCGTAACCTCCATCATCGAGGTCCCCAAGGGCTCCAAGATTAAGTACGAGCTCGATAAGCAGAGCGGCCTCATCAAGGTAGACCGCGTGCTGTTCAGCTCCGTGCACTACCCCGCGAACTATGGCTTCATTCCCCGGACGCTCTGCGGCGACCACGATCCACTCGACATCTTGGTGCTGGGCCAGGAGCCCGTCGTGCCGCTATCGTTAATGCGCGCCCGGCCTATTGGCGTGATGAAGATGGTCGACCAAGGCGAGGCCGACGACAAAATCATCGGCGTGCACATGGACGATCCGGAGTTTAACCACTACACGTCCGTCGACCAGCTTCCTCCCCACCGGATGAAGGAGGTGAAACGTTTCTTCGAAGAGTATAAAGTGCTGGAGTTAAAGAGCGTCGTCGTGAACGACTTTCTTGGAGCCAAGGCGGCGGTCGCGGTAGTGCGAGACGCCATCGCGATGTACCACAAAGAGGGCAAGCCATGAGCGTGCAGCTAAACCACACTATCGTGAACGTAAAAAATAAGATCGAGTCGGGCAGGTTAGTGGCGGAGATTCTCGGCCTGCCCGAACCCAAGCCGGTGTGGAAATTCTTCGCGGTGAAAACGGATAATGGCGTCAACCTCGACTTTTGTGACTACGACGAAAAGATCGAACCCATGCACTACGCGTTTCTCGTCGGCGACAAAGAGTTCGACGAGTGCTTGGGCCGCATCAAAGCGAAGGGGATCCCGTACTGGGCGGACGCGATGCAAGCCAAGCCGGGCGAGATCAATACGTTCAACGGCGGCCGCGGCTGCTATTTCTGCGAGCCGTCGGGCCACCTGCTCGAAATTATCACCCAGCCGTACTCCGGCTCGTAATTAACGGGCTACGTTCCACCACAGATCGCCCGGCCGAGCCTCCTTGCGGAGGTAGCGCCAGAGTTTGGCGTCGTAGTGACGGTTGGACGGAATCGGTGGTTCGAGTTCGCTCGGGTCCGCAAATAACTCCGGTACCGTGCGCACGAAGGTGTTGGGCAACTCCCGCACCTTGGTGAGCCGATCGTCGGTGTCCGGCAGCACGCGTACGTTTAAGCATTTCAGTGCCACCGTAGGCGGCAGCACCGCCCGCAACGCCATCGCGAGCGTTCCGCTACCGACCGGAGCCCACAACTGCTTCGGCGTGAAGTAATTTTTCTTTACCTGTTCCCACACCGACGAAATCTCTTCCTGAAAAATTTCGTTGTAGTCGGGGCAGGAAAAGCCCAGCGGAATTTTTTCGCAGCCCTGCTTGCGGAACGCAAAGGCGTGGGCGGCCCGCTCCGCATGGTTCAGCGTGGGAAATAGGTGCACGGTCGCTCCCCAGTCCCGTGCCAGTCGCGAGAACTCGTGGGCTTCATTTGCCTTCGCGGTTTGGTCCTGTTCGGCGAAGATATGGCTCTTGGTGCCCAGCGCGTGGCAGCACACCGACAGCGCCACTTGCGCAAACCCCGCGAACGGGCTTGCGTAGCAAAAAGTTTCCACTCCCCGCGCCTGTCCCCGTGCCACGTACCGACGCGCGGCCCGCTGCTTGGTCCCGCCCAGCAAACGGTCCTCCCGCAGCACGTGAAAAATATCTCCGCGGTCATTTAGGATTTCGTCCACCGACGGCGGCGGGTTCAGATCGAGACGGGGAAACGGACAAGCATCGTGAGCAACGGATCGCATGGCATCCTCCACGCTTTCACCCTAGACGATTCGCGCGACGTAACTAGATGGCTGGATGCACTATACGAGTTGCCAATATGGCTATACCAATGTTGCCTATGGAGAGGTTGGAAACCGCCGCTCTAATCGCGTCGTCGGTTTGTCGCGCAAAATGCCCGGTCCGATTTCGATGAAGCCTAGCTTCGCCGCCAGTTTGAGGGAGGGAACATTCGTGGGGTCGATGATGCAGCCCACCCGCGCGAACCTCATGATTTGGTCTTGCCACTCCAGCGTCCGTTTGCACGCTTCAACCGCAAACCCTTTTCCTTGGGCCCGTTTCAGAAAGGTCCAACCGATCTCGGGCATGCCGTCGGGCCAACGGGGCTCCATGTCCCGCCTGAAGTCCGCTAAGCCCACCGTTCCCAAAAACTGGTCGGTCGCCTTGTCCGCCACGCCCCACCAGCCAAACCCAAGCAACGCCCAATGGCCAGAGTGGAAAAGAAATTTGCGCCAGGCCGCGCCCCGCGCAACCGCCCCCCCCATGAATAGCGTCGTGACCGGGTCCGCCATCATTTCGGCGTACCCATCGAAGTCATCCTGGCGTAGGGCGCGAAGCCGCAGGCGGTCGGTTTCCAAAGTGGGGGCGGTGGAGAAGAACGGTTGCATGCCGGATAATTTTAGCTAGAACTGTCGCCATGAGCACTATCAAAGCTAGTCATATCCTGGTTCCGACCGCCCACGAATGCCAAGACCTGGTGAAAAAGCTCGATGAAGGAAAACCCTTCGACGCGCTCGCCAAGGAATTTTCCAAATGTCCATCCGGCCGCAGTGGCGGCGACTTAGGTTCATTTGGAAAAGGGCAGATGGTCGCCCCGTTTGAAACGGCGGCCTTCTCCCTTAAAGTCGGCGAGACGTCCGGTCCCGTGCAAACGCAGTTCGGCTACCACCTGATCAAGCGCACCGCTTAACGGGTACCCGAACCGACGACGGTAGCCCTGCGCCCAAAGCGCTTGCTTTGGGCAAACGCTTATTTGTCGTTCGGGATCAATTGGATCGACTACCCCCCTCCCCCAGGGTTATGTGACGTGTTGCGCCAAAGTAGGGGATTGCGGATGAAGTTTGTCAGCACCATTGGGTTCGGAGTTCTCCTTTGCGTGGGGTCCGTGGCATCGGAACTCCGCCCGGTCGAACGTTTTTCTGCCCTTTTCGAGCCCCTTCCCGGATCGGCGCAAAAGCCCACCTCCTATTGGGTGGCCAAATCGCTCGACCGACTGGCCGACGTTACCAACCCTACGCGCGAAGCGATGAAGAAATATTTGGGGCTAGCCACCAAGGGTCAGGCTTTAGCCGCCATTTTAGCGGACCATGAACAGGGCTTTAAAACTCGCCTCTACAGCTTTGGACTTCGCTACATCGAATTTTTGCCGGACGCTTTGTATAGTTACGATCCGGCGACGGGGGACCGGGTGTTTGGCCGCGAGCTGTCGGCCTTTCCTAACGTCCAACGTTCGGCCGACGGCGTGTGGCGCGGCGGTGATTTCTACGCGCTCTACGACTTCCCGTTGGAGGACCTACGGTTCCGCGGCTACCCCTTCTCGACCAACGCCGCCGAGTCGCAGATGTTCGTCACGGATTGGCTCAATAAACCTTTTTTCCGCGTGCTCACGAACAGCCTCACCAACAAAAATCGCAAACGCGCGGCGTGGCTGCTACGGAACTTTCTCTGCGACGACTTGAGTTCGACCTCCGGATCCGATGAAAAACCGCCCGCGAAAGCGGTGGCCACCCCGACGGCCCCCCCTGAGCTCGGCTCCCACCCCCCGATCAAGGCGGCCGACGCCCGCAATAATCGGCACGCGTCGGAACTTGGCTGCAAAAGCTGCCACTGGAAACTCGACTACATCGGCTCGTTTTTTCGCTACTTCGACTCGTGGGGAAACAACTACCAAAAGCGCGGAAAATATCTGGAATTTGCCGATCAGGCGATCTACCGCGACCAGTCGTGGGACGAATGGATGGCCGACTGGCGCACCCCGGATGGGCGGTGGTACGCGGGCGTTCACCGCAAAGCCCTTGCCCCCGATCCGGCAGATTGGGATGCCACCACGGTGAACCGCGACCCGGTTCCGGAAGTCCTCTTTCAGTTTTTCAAAACCGATCCCGAGGCCAACCGTTGCCTGACCAAACGCATGGCCGAAAGTTTCATCGGCTCCAACCTGACCTACGACGTGGATTGGCTAGGCACGCTGTCGCAACGATTTGGTAAGCGGGCTCCGACTGAATCGGGCACCGCTTTCATCGAGGTGCTCGGCACGCTGGCGTTCAGCCGTTCCTTCGTGACG
>JAYUBV010000362.1:0-1566 GCA_043740655.1 Pseudomonadota bacterium
CCCGGGTCTATCTCGGGTGGCCGACCCATTGTAAGGGCAAGCGGTTTGACAGAGATCGCAGCCATACCAATAGTCTTTCAGGTACGGCCAATATTCGAAGGGGATCGTTCCGCGGAGTTCGATGGTCCAGTACGCCAAGCACTTAGCCGCATCGATCCGGTAGTCCTCGTCAAGCGCACCGGTGGGACAAATGGTCTGGCAGCTCGTGCACGGCCCACAACCTTTTCCGTCGATGCGTTTCGTGGAGTCAAATTCGGGCGTCGCGGTGAGCGGGATTTCCAAAGTGAGAAAGACTTCGCCCAGTAGCAAGAAGCTTCCGTGCTTTTCGTGAATGAGACACGTGTTTTTGCCGATGAATGCCTGGTCCGTTTGTGCGGCTAAAGCCCGCTCCAGAACCGGAGCGGTGTCGACGGTGACGCGATACTCGAAAGGCGCGGAGTCCGTCGGGCGCCAAGTTTCGATGGCCGCTTCGGCGCGAACTTTCAATAGCTTGTGGTAGTCGGCAAACTGCGCGTAGCGGGCCGCTTTGGGCGCGCTCTCGTCAAGTTCATGGTAGTAGGGCAATGCGAAAAGCAAAACCGTGCGGGTGCCGGGGAGGAGCTTTTCGGGATTAGCCCGGGTTTCCGGATACTGCTCTAGCCACGCCATTTGGGCGTGCTTGCCCTCCGCCAGCCACTGGGTAAAGCGTTGGTACGCGGGCGCATAGCTCGTTCCGGTGGCCCCCAGGAGGATGAGATCTTGGGCGGCGAACGCGTGTTTTAGGGTAGCGAGCACGGGGGAGGAATACCCCAACTGTGACCGGGAATCCAATGGATCTAACGATATGCGGCTGTCATGGAGAGCGTTAGCGAAGCCATCCCGTGGAATGAGATCTAACGACGTTGTTGGTCCTCATGCGACGAGTTGGCTTCGGCTTCGCCTCGCAATGACAGACCAAGAAAGCGGAGCTAAGCAGCCTTTTTCGGTACTACTTTGGTGTGTTGAATGGTCTTGTTACGGCCACCGCGTTTGGCTTCGTAAAGAGCTTCGTCCGCCGCCGCGACAAGGTCCTTCATCGTGCGTTTGGGCTCGGCCTTCGTGCTCCAGGTGTCGGTGAAGGTCGCCGTGCCTAAGGAAACCGTGACCGATATCTTGTCACCGTTAAAAACGATCCCGGCACCGGCCACTACCGTCCGCACGCGCTCCGCGAACACGTGGGCGCCCGCGGCGTTCGTGTTCCACAGAATCGCGACAAACTCTTCGCCGCCGAAGCGCCCCACGACGTCGGACTCGCGTCCTTGATCGCGAATAAGCTTGGCGACTTTCGAAAGGACGAAGTCACCGGCCTGGTGGCCCTTGGTATCGTTAATCTTTTTGAAAAAGTCGATATCGACCAGAATGACCGAGATGGGTACCGACTCGCGGTAAGCCAATTGAATCATACGGAGCAGGCGTTCTTCGGAGTAAACCTTGTTGAACAGTCCAGTGAGCCCGTCCTGAATGGATTCGCGCATCCGATCGTAATACTTGGCTTGTAGCTCATTTTCCGCGGAGACGTTGCGGATGGTGATCACCGCCCCCATCGTC
>JAYUBV010000363.1:0-5374 GCA_043740655.1 Pseudomonadota bacterium
GTTTAGGCGCAGTCCCCGACTACTTTTGAGATGTGCTCTGAGGGTAACCGAAGGATACCGTGGAATGAGATCCAGCAACGGGATGGCTTCGTCGCCCGGCTCCTCGCCACGACGTTTAGAACGCGTAGGTGGCGCCTACGTTACCGACGATACGGCTGTAGCGGTAGCTAGCCGTGTTGGTGAAGTTGCTCTGAAGCTGCAGGTTCGCCAGTACCATCATTTCCGGCATCAGGCGGTAGCCCAAGTTACCCGTTACCCCCATGAACTGATCGCTACGCGTGCCGGCCGGCCGATCCGTAAAACTCAGTAGCGCAATCGTTGCGCCGTACGAAGTGATAAAATCGGGCGAGAGGTAAACCGTGTTGGACAGGTCCAGCGCTAATCGTTTGGACCGGAACTCTTCGCCCGACGTGTTGTTATAGTCGAGGGCGAGTGACGCGCTGGGGTTCCAACTGCCGCCGACGCTCTCACGGGCGACGTAAACGCGGCCCAACGCGTCCCAGCCGGAACGCTTATTGGTAAGCGGCTGATACTGATCAAGATGAAATTTCTGCGGCTGAAAGAGCGCCTCGGCACCGATGTACCAGCCCGGGGTCAGCTGCGTACGGTAGTAGGGGCCGAAGGAGCCTTGCACTGAGTAAAGGGCAAACTTCGAGTTACTCGTCGCCGGGTCCTTTTGGTACTGAAGGATGCCGATACCCTGCAGCTTCATGCCGTAGTTGGTCGCCTTTAGCGGATTCCGAGTTAGGTAAACCGCGAGATCGTGGTTGAAGAACTCGGCGCTCTGGGTGATCGCGCTAGAGTTCAGGTTCGCATTGCCGTAGTAGGAGCCAACTAGCTGCCAGTCCGACATCGGGGTCGTCGCGTAGCCCAGGCCGTAACGGAAAGTGCCCACCCCCGACGGGGAACCCGTGCCGCCCGCTCCGCTCAGGGCGGCAGAGGGCAGGAGCAAGATGTTTGAGTCGTAGCCGGCGAACAAACCAACGTTGGCGAAGAATAAATTTTCTTCGTAGGCGCGTAGATCGCGTTCCGCATTCAGCATCACTTGGCGCGCCAGCTTCCGCGTGCCTTCTGAAATCGTCATGTCCGTCGTCATGTCGCGCGCCTCTTCGCGCGCGCGTCCGTAGAAGCGAAGGGCGCTGCCGCCGTCGTTCAGCTGACTGGCGAGTTGAGCGAGGTAAAGACGCGCGGGCGGATGAAATTCTTTGACGTCGGTTTGCAGAACGGCCAGCAAATTGTCGCGGGCGGCGCTGTAGTTTTTCTCTTCCAGTTCGACCACACCGAGGTAGTAGCGGCTACCGGCTTCGTTGAATTTTTTTGAAAGCGCGTAGTTAAAGCTCTTCTTCGCCGCCGCCATGTTCTTACGCTGAAATTGCATCAGACCGAGCTGATACTGATAACCGCCGAGCCGTTTTTGGCTGAGGCCCGATTGCCCTTTCAGCTTTTCCAAGATCTGGGAGGCGCCGGCTTCATCCTTCTTAGCGACGAGTACGAGTGCTTTTACCTCTTGCAGCTCCACCGATTTCGGATTGGCGCTGAGGCCTTGATTCAAAATTCGCAACGCCTCGTCGGGTTTTCCTTCGCGCAGTAAAATGGCCGCATCGGTCGCGGTAGCATCGGAGTCGGCTTCAAGGGAAGCGAAAGCGGCACCGGCATTTAAAATTACGCAGAGGAGGAAAAGTGTTTTCACGGAGATCTCCCGACTCATAGGAAAATGATTCAACGTATAAAAAGACGTGCCCCTATTCTACTTCCCCGGGGGGCACCTTGGAAGGGGTTGTCTTGGAAGTTTTTTCCTTTCGCGATACTCTTAACGCATGAAAAAACTCTCGGTAGTGTTTGTGGGTATCGCCTCCCTTATCACCTCCGTTCCTAGCTTTGCGGATACCAAAGAGATCCAAGTGGTGGCGGTAGTCGGAACGGCCAAGGCCGGCGGCAGAAATTTGCGGGCGGGCGATCACATTCGGGTGAATGAGGTTATTGAGACCGACGAGAACTCCGGCTGTAAAATCCGTTTAGGCGATCGCACGGTGATCGACATTGCGGCGTCTTCGGTGTTCCGCGTTGAATCAGTGCGCGGCGGCGCAAAGGATGAAACGGTGACCCACCTCGATAACGGCGCGGCCAAGGCCTCGGTTCCTTCTAATTCAGCGGTCAAAGCGTCGGTGGTGAAGAGTTTGAACCAAAAGCCAAAGTTTTACATGAAGACCAAGTGGTCGGTAATTGCGGTGCGCGGCACAAAATTTTTCGTCATGACTACCGATGAGCAGAAATCCGTCGGTGTTTACGAAGGTGACGTCGAGGCGCGTGGCCCTAATGGCGACCAGGTGCTAAAGAACATTCCGGCCGGTCGCATGATTAAAGTTGGGAATCCTTTAAATCCAGCAACTTGGGATATGCTTCCGCTGACCGTCCAAACCTTGCAAAAAGCTTTTGGAAGCTCGGATGAGGGCGGGCTGATTCAGGCTGCGTCGGAGGCTCCCGACACAGATGCTTTGGCCCACAACCGCTCCCCCTCCAGCGTCGACGGTACCGGGTTCAATGCGGCTGGCGCAGCATTCAGCAACCGTACGTCAGTCACGGCGGTGGTAAACGACACGGCCGCCTCGAACCGCTCGGCTGCATTAGTGCAGATCACATTGGTACCCTAAAGCCCTTTTTTCCTTCAGCATTCTCCCGAAAAATCCCGATAAGAAATCGGGATGTTGCCTACTAAAACAAAAACTTCGCTGTGGCGATCTCACTGGCCTACGGCCCTATTTTTCGCCACGCTTTTTTTGATCCACGAAGCCGGCATCAACGGTTACCTGCCCGGAAATTTTTTGAACGAGCGGATGCTGCCTAACTTGCGGCGGGTCACCGCTTTCTTCACCGACATCAAGTTCAAGCTGCGGGGGAAAGAAAAACCAAAGTCCCCGGTCGTCGTTTTGGAAATCGACAGCGCTTCGATCGAATCCTTCGGCCGCTGGCCGTGGCGGCGCGACCTCATCGCCTTTCTCATCGACGAAATTTTTAAAGCGGGCGCTAAGTTTGTGGCAACCGATATGTTTTTCTCGGAACCGGAGAAGCGCGTACCCGACGAGCTGCTCGACATTCTTCGCCACGTAAAGCTGGGGCATTTGGCCGCCGATTTTGAAACCGATCCGCACATGGTGAACGTGATCGACACGTACCGGAAGCGGCTCGTATTGGGTTGGGCCACCGAATCCCCCTGTCAGCCAAAACTCAACGGCAAAGAGAAGTGCAATGTACTGTTGCCCGAAGCGGTGGCTTCTTTACCCGAAAATTTCTCAAACTTCTCGACCGGAAATTTTAAATACGCGGCCCCGTTCCAGGCCGATAACACCCCCATCAGCAGCGCGGTAACCGTGTTGGCGAATATCCCCGATTATCAGAAGGTCGCCGAGCACATGGGGTTTGTGAACTCGCAGCGCGATCCCGACGGCCTCATTCGCCGTAGTAGCCTGGTGATGATTACGGGCGGCAAACCGTTCTTCTCCCTACCGCTCGAAATGGCGCAGCTGGCGACCTCGTCGCCCGCCGACATTTCGTTCGATTCCGGATTCGGGATCGCCTCCCTCAAAGTGGGTGGCCACGACATTCCGGTGACCCGCACCGGCCTAATGGAGATCAATTTCCGCGGGGGTGAACGCAGTTTCTCGTACGTCTCCGCCCGCGACCTGCTCAGCGTGACCCAGTGCGACGGCACCAACTGCCCGATTGCTCCACCGGAGAAGGTCGCCCCTCTCAAGGACGCGTACGTTTTCCTGGGCGTTTCCGCGGTGGCCCTTTCGGACATCACCGCCACACCGTTCGATGCCACGATGCCCGGCGTGGAAGCCCACGCGATGGTGCTCGATAATATTTTGAATCGCGACATGCTCGTGCCCGCCGCCGCCGAGAAGAAGCACTGGTTCGTGTGGACCACTATCGTGCTGATAATGCTGCTCGGCGCTACGACGTTTGCCCGGGTCTTCCGCCGGATGGAAGCCTTGCCGGCGCTGCTGTTGTTTACATCGACAATAGCGATCATTTTCTTCGTCGATTACGCCATCCTTTTCCGCTTCCATCGCAACTACGCGCTGGGTTTTCTGTACCTAGAAATAATGACGGTGACGTCATTACTATTGGCCGAGAAATATATTTTGGAAGAGCGAATCAAAAAACGCGCGGAAGCCAAGATTCTCGATCAGCAGGCGGAACTGCTAGCGGAGTCGATGGCCAAGTTCCGCATGGAATCGGAATTGAAAACCGCGCAGATCGTACAGAGCACGTTACTAGCCACGCCGCAAGTCGAAGACGACGCGGTTTCGGTCAGTAGCTACTACTTGCCGGCCACCGAGTGCGGCGGCGACTTGTGGGACGCTTCCTTACAGGGGAATCAGCTTCGCATTTTGATCGGCGATGCGACCGGACACGGTGCCCCCGCCGCGATCGTTACCGCCGTCGCGAAGAGCTGTTTCTCCACCGCGCTCAGCATGAGCTCGATGAATGAGCTCACTCCCGACGAGTGTCTGTCCCTTTTGAATCGCGTGATTTTATCGTCGTGCCGTGGACAGCTGCTGATGACGATGTGCCTAGTCCAGCTCGACCTAGATACGGGCGAACTTTTAGTAGGTAACGCCGGTCACGAAAACCCGTACTGGCTAAAAGCTCCGGCCGAGGGCATGGCCCCCACGGGCATCGAAAAAGATACGGTGGCTCCGCTGATCGCCCGCGGTGAGCGGCTCGGTTACAGCGGAAAATCGATCTACAAACTTAAGAGTTACCAACTTTCCGCCGGCGACAGCCTGATACTTTATACCGACGGCATCGCCGAAGCGAAGGATCGCGCCGGAAAAGAGTGGGGCGGCCGCCATCTCCGTAAGATGTTAGCGGAAATGAGCACCGAGCCGGTGGAAGAGATTCGCAATGAGCTAGTAACGCAGGTTCTGCGCCACACCCAGGGCATGCCCCAGGCGGACGACATCACGTTCGTCGTGGTGCGTTGGAATGGACGCCAGCCGGTCATCACCATGGATGAAAATAGACTAATCGTCGTTCAGAATTATGCCGAAAAGAAAGCTAGATGAAGAATCTCGCCAACAGCGTTATCCCCAACGAGAAGTTCCACCTCGAGTTGAAGTGGGGCGTCTCGGGAATCCTGACCGTCTACCTAGTAGGCGTGATGGATGAAGATGCGTTGTACGACGAGGTGAAAGAGCAGACCGGACCGCTTTGTTTTAATTGGAAAGACGTACTGTCCATTAACTCGTACGCGATCCGCAACTGGGTGAACTTTATCAACGAGCTGAAGAGCATGCGGGTGTTCTACGAAGAGTGTCCGCCGCTAATAGTGCGTCAGATGAATATGATCCCCAGCTTCAAGGGGCAT
>JAYUBV010000364.1:0-1561 GCA_043740655.1 Pseudomonadota bacterium
ACGAACTGGATCTTGCCGGTGGCCCAGAAAAAAATTCCCTCGCCTCCCAGACGGCCCTCGTCAATGCGGTCGTGAAGGACGGTATCCCCAAAACGGTAGTGGATCGTTTCCAAGTCACCGTTAGCGCGACGGCGCCTAAGCGCCACGAATTCATCGGCGTGATGCAGCTACACCTACGCCGGGCGATCAAGGAACAGTCCGCGCGGCAGAAGGTAAAGATTAGCCTGACGAACGAGGAACCGTTCTTAGAAGCGATGGCCGCTAAGTTCTTCTCCGAAGGGATGAGCAACCGTATTGCGCTGGACATCGTGCAGAACTACTTCCGCACGGCGCTCGCCGATGCGTTGCTGTCGGGCTCGGTAGGACCGAACGGCGAGCTAGAACTGCATTTTGATGCGGGTTCGGCGACGCTGGTTCCGAGCTGCGCGCAACGCTTGGGGGAGTAAACGCTGTGACAAATGGCTCGGACGTGTCCGTTACGGACGGGCCAGGTGATTGACCACTTGCCATTTGCCGGCGGAATCGAGCATCAGCATGCCCTTGCCGTCGGGTAGGAATTTAATCGCGCGAAACTCGGGCGGTTCATTTAGCTCGAAGCCTCGCTCGACCTGACGAGTATCCATATTCAGCCAGTCGATGCGGGCGGGACCCGAACGCGAACGAAATAAAAATGCCACTCGATTTTGAGAGGGATCGGGAGCCGACGCCTGTACGAACCCATCGTCCCCGGGCACGATCAAATGCGGAAAGACCATGACCGGTTTGTTGTTCTCGCCCCAAATCGAAATCCCCTGATTGTCGTGCACGACGCACGTTTTCCCGTCGGCCTGCCAGTAGAGGCCTCGGATCGGCCCGCCGGTCCACGTGCGCGGCATTTGGCTCTGCTTCACCGAGCCATCGGCGGCGACGGAAAGCACGTGCACCCGCCACGCCGGCATCGTGCTGCCAACCACGGCCGCTACGGGCACGTGCACGAGGACCCACAGATCGTCGGTGCCCGGCACCACGCCCCAGCCCGAGATACTCACACGCCGGAAGGACTCCCGCAGGTTCACGGTGATTCGCTCGTTGGTATTGAGATCGAAGCGCTGAATTTTAGGATCCCCATCCCCGACGTTCGTACCGTCGAAAAGATCGATCCGACGCCCGGCGAAAAACTGACCGGGCGTTTTTGCGTGAAAAATAGTCGCCAGCGAATGGAATACGCCGAGGGCCTTCCCGATCTCCATCCGCTGGGCGAAGTCGGCTTCGCCGGTGGACACATTGAACGGCACGCGGTTCATCTGCGCGGTATGATTGGGAAAGAGCAGCTCCGTGCCGTCCGTCGAAAAAGTCGGCGGCCCCAGCGGAAGCTGCGGCATCTTCACCCGCTTGGTGTGGCGACTCTGGCGATCGTGCACGTAGTAGTCGGTCACGAGGCTAAATTTGCCCTCAATCCCCACCACCCAGCGGCCATCCGGCGACGTAGTCGTAGAAGCCCCGTCGGGAAAGCCTAGCGCATAATCCACGAAGGAGTTGGTCGTGGCGTTTTGAATCGTCTCGGTCGCCGCTGCCTGCGCCA
>JAYUBV010000365.1:0-1560 GCA_043740655.1 Pseudomonadota bacterium
ACAATCCGGCGCTGGAAGAGTCCCCGGACTCCGAAGCCACGACCCAGTCGATCAACGAAGTGCAGCAGCCGGAAACCCCGGCCAAGAACGAGGAAGGCAACAACACGAACGAAGAGTTCAATTGGGAAAGCTACCTCGAGAATGCACGCTCCACCCCTAGCCTGCCCGTATACCGTGGCGGCGACGAAGATCTTCCCACTTACGAGAACACGCTGACTAACCCGTCTTCGCTGACGGACCATTTGGGCTGGCAGCTAAAGCTCGCCACGATGACCGATCACGAAAAAAAGATGGGCGACTCCATCATCGGTAACTTAAACGACGATGGCTACCTGATGGCTACCCTCGAAGAGATCGCGCAGAAGGAAGGCTTCGACTACCACGAACTAGAAGCCATTCTCTACCGCGTGCAAGAATTCGATCCGCTCGGCGTTTGCGCCCGTGATCTGAAAGAGTGTCTGCTCGTTCAGCTCTACGATCTGCAATACAACGACGACTACCTCGAAAAGATGGTGGAAAACCACCTGCCGGACCTCGAGAAGAAGAATTACCAGACCATCGCAAAAACGCTGGGCCTCACGCTGGAACATGTGATCGAGCGCGTAAAGATCATTGAAGAGCTCGAGCCGAAGCCCGGCCGTGCCTTCGGGGGCGCCCCCTCGCATTACATCATCCCGGACATCTACGTCGTAAAACGCGGCACGGAGTACGTGGTGATGCTCAATGAGGACGGCTTGCCGAAGCTGAAGATTTCTCCGTTCTACAAAAATTTCTTGGGCGACAAGGACAAAGAAAAGGTCGCGGCCAAGGAAAACACTGCGGGCGGCACCGACACGAAGGAATACGTGCAAGGCAAGCTCCGGTCGGCCGTCTGGCTTATCCGCAGCATCCACCAGCGGCAACGAACGATTTTCAAGGTGACCGAGTCCATCGTGCGCCAGCAGCGCGAATTCTTCGACAAGGGCATCGCCTTTTTGAAACCGATGGTGCTACGTGACGTCGCCAACGACATCGGCATGCACGAATCGACGATTAGCCGCGTGACCACCAACAAGTACGTTCACACGCCCCGCGGGATATTCGAGCTTAAGTACTTCTTCAACAGCGGCATCAGCCGCGTGCACGGCGCCGACGTCGCGAGCGAGAGCGTTAAGGAGAAGGTTAAGACGATTGTCGCGGCCGAACCTCCCAACCATCCCTTCAGCGATCAGAAAATCGTTGAGCTGCTGCTCAAAGAAAACATCAACATTGCGCGCCGTACGGTGGCGAAGTACCGGGAAATGCTCGGTATCCTCCCTTCGTCGAAACGTAAGAAAGTCTTCTAAATTCATTGCTTCACATTTTGCTCTCGAATTCCGTCATAGATAGTAAGGAGCCCACATGACCTTGCATTACGCCTTTCGAAAGATGGACGTTACCGACGCCTTAAAGAAGATGATCGAGAAGAAGACGGGTAAACTCACCCGCATCATCACCTACCCCATGGATGTTCACGTAACGGTCAGCCTCGAGAAGACCCTTCACGTTTGCGAGATCGTCTGCCACGCCGAGCACCGCGAT
>JAYUBV010000366.1:0-5349 GCA_043740655.1 Pseudomonadota bacterium
ATTGGAACGAGGCATTCGTGCAATGGCTCACCGGCGGCAAGACCCACCTCCTCGAAGAGTGGGTGCCGTCTTACGCTACCTTGCCGCGCGGTCGCCGCGTGCCGATCGTTTACGAACGCGGGAACAAAGCGTGGATTGAATCGAGGCTTCAGGATTTTTTTGGCGCCACCGAAGGGCCCAGCATTCTCAAAGGTCGGATGCCGCTTACGCTGAATTTGCTCGCGCCGAACGGCCGCGCCGTGCAGGTGACGTCGGACCTCAAAGGGTTTTGGACCCGGCACTACCCCGAGGTGCGCAAGGAGCTTTCTCGCCGTTACCCGCGTCACCCCTGGCCGGAGAATCCGTTAGTGGCGCCACCGGAGAAGAAAAGGGAGCCGCGCCGATGAGTCTGGATCCCGGGCAGCTCGAACGCGAACCTTATTTGATCGTCGACGATTTTTTGACGCCCGCCGAATGGGAGCTGGCGCAGCGGGCGTTCGCCTTACGTTGGGATAACGGCGACTTTCACCGCGCCGGAGTCGGCCCGGGGGAAGCAGAGCGGCGCGGAGAAGTACGCGGCGACTCCATCGCCTGGCTGTCCGGCGAGGATGCGGACCTCACCTGGTGGAATGAAAAACTAGGGGCAATCCGCCAGCGCTTTAATCGGGATCTGTTTTTGGGGCTCCAGGATCAGGAAACGCATTTTGCGTACTACGATCGCGGCAGCTTTTACCGCAAGCATCTCGACCGTTTCGCCGACGATGATCGGCGCGTAGTTAGTTTCGTGCTCTACCTCAATTCGGAGTGGGATGAAGCGTGGGGGGGGCAGCTGCGTGCGCACACCACGGACGGAGCGGTGGACGTGGTGCCCAAACCCAATCGTGCGATATTTTTTATGAGCGCAGATTTGCTCCACGAAGTGCTGCTAACGGAACATCCCCGCAAAAGCCTCACCGGCTGGTTCCGGCGCAGGCCCATGGCCCTTTAACCGATTCCTGGTACTCTAGGTTCCGATGCACGATGAGTTCGACATTGAGCCGAATTGGGTGGGACGCCTCGCCGTTTGGCATCACCGGGTGGAAAAGCCGCGCGCCCGCGTGCTGCTGATTCACGGCATCAGCGAACACAGTGCGCGTCATCGCCACACCGTCAAATTTTTGACCGTGCAGAATATTGAAGTCGTTCGCTTCGACATGCGCGGGGCGGGGCGGAGCGGCGGCAAGCGGCAATGGTGCGATCATTTTTCTGATTACGTCGACGATACGGACCAGGTCTACCACTGGATTTGTCGAAATGCGGACCCGTTGCCGCTTTACGTGCTGGGGCACAGCTTGGGCGGCGCAATCGCGATCCATTTCGCGGCGGAAATGAGCCGCGAGCTGGATGGGTTAATGCTTTCGGGACCGGCGTTGATTCCCGGCGGGGTGTCGCCGTTATTGATCTTCTTGGGCACCTGGACCGATCGCATTTTTCCGTCGGCCCGTTTGCCCAAGCCGCTGGATAGCGGTGGTATCTCGCGCATTCCCGAAGTAGTTCAGGCGTACATCGACGATCCTCTGGTCTGCCACAACAATACCGTTCACCAGGGGGCCGAGGTGATGAAGGGGCTACGGCAGATTCCACAGCTGTTGCCCAGCATCCAATGCCCGACCGTGATCTTTCACGGCAGCGAAGACAAAGTGATTAGCCTCGCCGGCAGTTTCGAAATTGTGGCAGGTCTTGGTTGCGCCGAAAAGTCGTTGCACGTTTTGCCCGGCGGCTACCACGAGCCGCACAACGATCTAGATTCCGAGAACTACTATCGCTACATGGAGCTGTGGTTGAACAAACGATTAAATCGGGAAACGGAAGTTTCGGTATCCGCGATCGCTTCTAAGAAAACTAAGAAGCGGACTAAAAAGTCTGACGGCTCGCATTCCGAGCTCGATCTCGAATGAAGTAGAGCGACACAATGATGATCAGTCCCGCTACCTGAGCGGCCCACGTTTCGTAAGTGGGAAACACTCCGAGCAGATCGAAACGCAACGACACCGGCAGCAAAGTCATCGGCACGATACCAACTTCCTGGAACGAGTGCACGCCCTTGCCGAGTAGAATCACCGCGAGGATCACCATCGTCCACGACGATACCTGGCAGAGTTGGCGAATGGGGATGCGCACGCTGAGCCGCGAAAAGGTCATCGCCAGCGCGGCCATCAAACCCAACGCGGTGGCCGCGCCCAAAAGAATCGCCCATCCCTGACCCGCCCCGACTTCGAGACTCAGTGCCTGCAGGAACAGCACGGACTCGAATGTCTCGCGGTAAACCGCGGTGAAGGAGAGCAGGCCGAAAGCAAGCAGGCTACGTTTCTCGAGCGCGGTCTTGGTCATTTTGTCGACGAATTCGCGCCACTTCCCGATTTCGGTTTTATTGTGCAGCCAGAAGCCCATGTAAATCAGCATCACGACCGCGATGAACGCTACGAAGCCTTCGATCCATTCGCGATCCGCGCCGGAAAATTTAATCAGCGTGTTGGCCACCACCCAGGTGGCACCGCCGAGGAGGATGGCAGCAATCCAACCCGCGTGGATCGCCAGCGTGGCCGAGCGTGATCCCAGCGCCCGCGTGATTCCCAAAATCGTCATCAAAATCAAAATCGCTTCCAACGCTTCGCGCGTGATGATGCCAAACGAAATGCCGAACGCGAGACCCGCCGAGTTCACACCCTGCTGGCTTTCCGTTGCCGCGCGCACCACGAGGCGGTCGGCCTGCCGCACTAGCTCGGTCAGCTCGGGGCTCTTCAGATCGATGGCCTTTCGGACCTGCGCCATCTTCACTTCGATTTCGATTACCAGCGCCGGATTCTCGCGACGAAGCTTGGGCTCCATCGGTTCGATACCGTCGAGATAGCTCGCCACCGCACTCATCTTGGCGGCGGCCCAGTCGCCGGCCTTCGCCTGGTCTAATACCTGCGTCAGCAGCCGACGCGCTTCGAAGTAAAACCCCGCCTCATTACGTTCTTCGTGCAGACGGACGTCGCGTATGACGTCGGCAGCAAACTTAGCACGAAGGTCTGCGTCCGACGTAGTGGCAACTTCCTTCAGCGTAATGGACGTCGGGACGGTGGTATCTAATTGGGTATTCGGGTTCTGGTAGCGCAGCGAGATGACGTAGAAGGCAACGTCCCACGTTTCGCGCGGACTCAAATCCATGAAGCTAGCCATGCCGGTGCCGGGTACGCCGAGGCGAATAGTGTTGTAAGCCTGGAACGGCGGCAGCTCGTTCATCTTGTCCGAATGAAAATTGGTCGGCGGCGGCTGGAGCTTTTTTCCGGCGATGCCGTCGCCATTCCCGTTCGTGCCGTGGCATTGGGCGCACTGGCGATCAAAAATACGTTTTCCGGAATGTAGGTCCGGCCAGCGCTGCGGCGTGATTTCGATTTTCGCAAGTGCGATCGCCTGCTGCTCGAGCTCACCCGCTAGTTTGGAAACGTCCGCGGCGCTCTTCTTTTGTTCCACTTCCGAACGGAACAAGGCAAACTTGGCCTGGAACTCTCGGTGGCCCTTCAGCTCGGGAATCAGCTGCGATAGCTCGCCGGCCTGCTTCAAAAAATCGAGCTGCTCGGTGTACTCGGGGGCACTCAAGACCTTCCCGTTGCGCACGGCCCCGCCGTAATCGGCGCGGATGTACGACAGCAGGTGCACCAACATACGGGAGCTGTCGGCGGTAATGTTCGTGAGCGCGCGGATTGGGGCACCGAAGGTCCCCAGGAAAAGGCTCAAGATGAAAAGGCGTTGGATCATATTAAGGGCGTTGGTTGGCCTCTTAAGATTTAGCGGGAAATGGATGCGACGGTCAAGGTAAAATGAGAACCGTTCTCAATTTTTGCCAGTGCCCTTGGGAATCCATTCGGTGTCCGGTTTTTTCTCCAGCTGGTTGGCCAGGCGGCCCAGCACGAAGAGGAAATCCGATAAGCGATTCAAGTAGATGAGCACCCAGTGGTCCACTGTCTCACCCGGCAGCTGGCTTAGGTGCACGGCCGTGCGCTCGGCCCGGCGGCAAACCGTGCGGGCCAGGTGAAGCTCGGCCGCTGTGCGGGACCCGCCCGGCAGAATAAAGTGTTTCAGCGGGGGGAGGGACTCGGTAATGGCGTCGATTTGCCGTTCTAAAACATCGACGTGGGCCGAGGTGATGACTTCGATCTTTGGGTCTACGCGCGGGGAGGCCAGCTGGGCCCCCATCACGAATAGGTTGGTTTGAATTTCGAGCAGCGTCTGCTGTATGGGCTCGTGTTGCGTTTCGGCGCGGACCATGCCGAGTACGGCGTTCAGCTCGTCGACTTCGCCGTAGGCCTGAATGCGCGGGGCGTTTTTAGCGACGCGCTGGCCGCCGTAGAGTCCGGTCGTCCCTTTGTCGCCGGTCTTGGTGTAAATTTTCATTCGCCCATACTAGCCGCGAACTCAGAGGCTGGAAACGTCTTCGTCTTTTCCGTATTCACCGACGGTCTTGGCGCCCGTGCAGGCCTCGTACACACCGTTAGTAGGCTCCGCGGTGCAACGTGCTTCGCCGTTAATCCGCTGAAGGTTATCCAGAATCCGTTTTTCGAGCCCTTCGGTGCTTTCTGGATCGTTGTCGAAAAACGACATCTCCACTGGAGGGGTGGCTTGAGGACCATCCACGAACGGGCGCGTGCCCGTGGTGTGAGCACCGGTGTTCTGCCCGGGGACGGAATGGGACCCCTCTCCGAACGCCAAGGAACCCAGATGGGAAACACCGCAGAGAAAAACGAGAACCAGAGTTTTTCGCATAGAACTATTATATAGGGCGGGCCTCGTTACGGCCAGAAACGGGCCACCCATACCTTGTTTTTTTGGCCGGACACTTGGAAGTGCCCTGCCGTGATGTATTTGCCATCCGCGTCCAAAGTGCCGCGGTAGAAACCGGAGTTATAGCCAGGAGGAACCGTCAAATTGACGAGGGGCACCTGCGTATCCGACTCGCCGCCGCGAGCGCCTCGGAACGCCGAGTCGCTGCCGCCGTTGGGAAGGAAACGCCCCACGGTTGCCTGAGCGAGGGAAGAAAAGCTATCGCTCGAGTTTGCCCCTAGAATTAACATGGCGCCGTTCGTCTGCAGCAGGCTGGCGTAGCCGCCAATTAGAAAGTTGTTGGTTACGGCGACGCCGAACTTAGCTTCCGCCGTCGAGATGGGCGGCGTCAAAAAGTTCTCGGTGAACTGCGCGGTCAACAAATCACTTTCTTTCCCTGTAGTACCCCGCGGGATGAGCGTGTCCCACGCCGATGTACGGTAGCGGAAGTATAGGCCGACGTCCGCGTTCGTGACTGAAGTATCGTCGTAGTAGCTGTGGGCGCCGATGTGGATGACGCCGTTG
>JAYUBV010000367.1:0-5340 GCA_043740655.1 Pseudomonadota bacterium
GCCGCCGTAAGAGGTGTACGCCAGACCCGTCACGACTCCGGGCAAGAGTTCCGGGCTACGCTCGGTCGCGTAGATGGCGGGACCTAGGAAGTGGCTTGCCGTCTTCTCGTCCCGAATTTGAACCGGTTCTTTCTTTCCGCGGGCCACGCGGTACGCGGCCTTACGGCAAAGCCGGGCGATCTGTTTCTCCAGATTGCGCACCCCCGACTCGCGTGCGTAACGCTCGATCAAAACCTTTAAACCATTCGGAGTGACTTTGAGCTGACCTAGTTTTAATCCGTGCTTCTTTAGCTGACGCGGCATCAGGAACGATTTCGCAATCTCCTGCTTCTCACGATCCGTGTAACCGGACAGCGGGATGATCTCCATGCGGTCAAGCAACGGCTGCGGAATCGAATCGAGCGTATTGGCGGTCGTAATGAAAAACACTTTGGAACAGTCAATGGTCAGGTCTAGGTAGTGATCCAGGAACTCCGCGTTCTGCTCGGGGTCCAGTAGCTCCAGCAAAGCCGAAGCAGGATCGCCGCCCGTGTGCCAACCGGTGCCCATCTTGTCGATTTCATCGATGAGGAACACCGGGTTTTCGGAGCCGGCCTTTTTGAAACCCTGCACTAGCTTGCCCGGCATCGCCCCGACGTAAGTCTTGCGGTGCCCTTTGATCTCGGCCTCATCCCGCATGCCGCCGACGGAAAAACGGAAAAACTTGCGTCCCAGCGTGCGGGCAATGCTCTTGCCGAGCGACGTCTTGCCGGTTCCCGGAGGTCCGACGAAGCACAGGATTGACGGGGCCTCGTTACCGTCGCCGATCTTTTTCACCGCGAGGTATTCGAGGATGCGTTCCTTCACGGCCTTCAAACCGTAGTGGTCCTCGTCGAGCACACGTTTGGCGCGGTTTAAATCCGCGCTATCTTTCGTTCGCACGCCCCAGGGTACCGACGTCACCCAGTCCAGGTAGTTGAGCGACACGGAATATTCCGACGACTGCTCGTTCAGGTTGTAGATCTTTTCAAACTCGTCGTTCACGCGTTCTTGCACGGCCGGCGGCAAACACTTGTCCTTTAGCCTGCTTTTAAACTTATCGAGAATCTTACCGCGCTCCGAAGCATCCCGGCCCAGCTCCTTCTGAATCACCTTGAGCTGTTCGGTGAGATAAAAATCACGCTGGCTAGAAGTAATCTTCGAGTTGATGTCGTCCTGAATCTTGCGCTGAACGGTTTGTACCTCTAGCTCTTTTTTCAGCAAGAGCATCAGGTGGTGCAGACGGTTGCGCACGCTGACTTCGGACAGGAAACTCTGGTAGTCCGTCACGTCACGTATCAGCACCGACGCCATGAAATCGGCGAGACGGCCGGGGCCATCGATGTTCACCAGGGCAACCTTCACCTCTTCCGAGATGAGCGGATTATCTTTTGAAAGCTGTTTGAACTGCGAGAGGCAACTACGCAGCAGGGCCTCGAGTTCGGTCCCCTTCTCGAGGATTTCGTTTAGGTACTCGACGCGGCCGATAACCATCGGTTCGCGCGAGACGATCTCCTTCAGCACAAAGCGCTGCACGCCCTGCACGAGAACACTCACCTGGTTTTCCGGAAGGTTGATCCGCTTCAGGATCCGGCAGGCCACGCCGTACGGGTAAAACTCATTGTCGATCTTGGTCTTGTCGGGTGCACCCAAGTTTTCAAAACCCGCAGCTAGCGATCCTTCCGCCGGCAAGCCGGTGAACGTGGTGCTGGGGCCGGAGGCGATCTCTTTTTCCTTGGGGTTGCTCCCCAGGATAACCCCCACGTAGCCCTGCTGGTGCTCCTGCGCGTGCTCGATGGCTTTTACGAGCTTCCCCTCGGGAAGAATGAACGGAACCATCATGCCGGGAAATAGGGACGTGTGGGAGACGGGAACTAAGGGTAAAGGTGAGGGCAAAAGGTCGGAGAGGGTGACGATCTTCTCTTCGCGACCCGCGGGCACACCGGTACCCGGAAGTCGGATAGGATCTCCACCATTAGAAGACTTTCGCATAGACGGGGTTAATCTAGGATTCACCCCGCCTGTGTCAACCAAACGGTAATAAATTCGTAGGCGTACGCGACGCCGGAACCAACATTCGAATTAGCGAGTGTTCGCTTTTTTCAGAACGTCGTCCAGCGAGCTGCCCGTACCCGGACGCTGCGCCAAGCATGAGTTCAGTTTCAAGAACAAACTCGCCGAGTTATCGGGAGCCGCCTGTTGCTGCTGCGCTTGGGCCCCTTGAGCAGGCTGCCCGCCGTGGCTGACCGTAACCGGAGCTTGCTCCGCCATCGCCGCCGTCGAGATCACAACTACCGCAAATACCGCTTTCCACATAAACCACTCCTCAATTCAAACCATCAGGGCGCAAATACACCCTTCGAACCCAAGGTAAATTGCAACCGATGTGCCGAGGGCCCCACACTCAAGGTGTGCGTGAAAACAGGGGGAAAAAGGCCCCAAACGCTAGACACCCCCGCTTTAACGGACGTAACCAATTGATTTTAAATGTGAATCAATTGTTCATTGCCCCAACAGGCCGGTGACAATTAGTGTTCTCTGCGAAAACCACACCTTTTAAGGGAGAATTTATGGAAACGAACACGACTCCGCACACTTTGGTAGGTAAGAAGGCCCCCGAATTCAAAGCTGACGCGCTGCTCGGCGAAGATTTTAAGACCGTGTCCCTGTCCGACATGAAGGGCAAATGGACCTGCCTGTTCTTCTACCCGCTGGATTTCACCTTCGTCTGCCCGACGGAGATCACCGCTTTCGATACCGCTTACAAAAACTTCAAGGAAGCCGGATGCGAAATTCTAGGCTGCTCGGTGGATAGCAAGTTCTCGCACTTGGCGTGGGCCAAGACCCCGCGCAACCAGGGCGGCATCGGCAAGCTTCAGTATCCGCTGCTCGCCGACATGACGAAGAAGATCGCCAAAGACTACGGCGTGCTGAAAGATGATGCCGTTGCGTACCGCGGCCTGTACCTCATCAACCCCGACGGGGTGGTTCAGTATCAGTTAGTGCACGACTTAGGCATCGGGCGTAATCCGGAAGAAGTGCTGCGCGTATTGAAGGCGCTGCAGGAATCCGCGCGCACGGGCGAAGTGTGCCCCGCTGGCTGGACCCCGGGCAAAAAAACGATGTCGCCGGACCCGATAAAGTCGAAGGAATACTTCTCGACCCAAGGCTAAGCCCGTCCGTCGAATTGAATACGAAATAAAAAGGCCCCGGGAATTTCCCGGGGCCTTTTCTTTTTCCGTTATTGATCGAATCTTTTTAGCGGCCGCAACCGCCGTGGCTTTGCTGACGGAAAATGCCATTTGCATAGTCCGCCTACGTTAGTAAAGGTGGCGGTTTTGCTTTTTAGGCGTTGCCAGTCATTCGATGAACTTACCTTTTTAGAACGTTCCGAGCGACGGCCGGCCCCGTACGGCGGATATCTGTCTTCAACTTAATTTAAAACGACCGAACCATGGCGAGGTCGGGAGCCAGCCCACTATTCATTCCCGTAGGCATCGTCGAGCCAGTGAGGCACTTCCCCTTGGCTTTCTTGGCGGGTAGGGAATGAGGCCACTCCCCAATGCGGGTAAAGGCTGGCAAATCAAAAAACCGCTTCCCAAAAGGTTTCCCCTTCTTTGCTCCGGTGACAAAGGTAGCCACTTGAGCGCTCAGCACTCTAAGGCGAATACTTGAAAGACTTATCAAGAAGAAGCTGGCGTGTTCGTGCGGCCATTCTTCTTTTATCGACCATTTCAATTTCAATTGGACGGGCAATAGCATTCGGAACGTCCTCGAACTTAAGTAACGGTGAACAAGCACTCTCGATTAGAAAGCAAATCCCCCCTTAGAGACATGCGGCCAAGGCAACCGTTAATATCGTTCAGCGGCGCACCGACGTCCGCACTCTTCCAAGTCTCCTGCGAAATAGATGCGCAGGATCATGAGCCGCCTGCGGCCCGCTGAAAGGGATTCGCGAGCACGCCGAGGTTACGTCACGTGAAACGTCAATCGCCCGCCTTGCATCGGCCAGCGAAGTTGCCGCCCAGGTGGGAGTCGATCTCCCCGAAAAGGGGGACGCATTGATGAGTCGCTACTCCGTGTCGCCGCGCTGTTGGAGAGACATCGGTAAACTCGGCCAATAATTATCGTTTCTTCCAACCGCTGCGTCCACCGCCGTCTCGACCGCCACCACCACTGCCACCGCCGGCCGGGCCGCCGCCCTTTTCCAGGTTGCGGACGTATTCCATGAAGCTCTCGCGGTTTTCCATCACCTCTCGGCTGCTCGATCCGCGGTTGTTCCGATGGCCGCCACCTTGCCCGCCGCCGCCCTGATTTGCGCCACCACGGCGATTGCCTTGGTGGCCGTCATTGCGCTGGTGGTTTCCCCCGCCGCCATCACGACCGTGCTGCTGTTGACGATTCCCGCCACCGCTACGGGCGGGCTCGAAACGTTTTTCAACCGCGCCGGAGAGTAACTCACCGACGAGCTGCTCAAGCGCCACCTTCTCGTAACGAGAAAGCGCGTCCAGGCGGCGATAAAGGCCCTGCGACAAATTTAGCGTGATCGCCTGCGGATAAACTTTGACGGCCATCGGCTCAGGGATCGGTTCGTTCCGGCGGCGTACGAGTTCGACGTGGTCTTCCACGGCCATTCGTACATCTTCCAGCGCGGCCTCCGGTGAGTTCGCGGACATGCGAATCTCCGGAAACTCTGCCACGGTGCCCCAGTAGCGACGCGACTGACGGTCGAAATGGACTTGAAACTGGTATTCGTCGGCAGGACCTAACGGCTGCCGAAGCTCTTCGCGTCGAGCGGGCGCGGGGCGGTCGTCGTCGTGGTGATCCTCGTGATCATCGCGGTGCGACAGAGGGTGGCCGTCGTCGTCTTCGTGCCCGTCACCATCATCGGGGTGGCGATCGTCGTCGTCATGATGCTCATCGTCGTCTTCGTGTTGTTCACCGTGGTCGTCATCATGGTCGCGATCATCATCAGCGTGCTTAGCTTCCACCTTTTCCGCCGGAGCGGCTGGATTGGCGGCGGCGCGCGGCGGTTCGTTTTCGATTACGACCGCATTCCCTTCGCCCATGCGATCCTCTGCGCCTTGAAGCGTTTCCGCCGGTTTCCCCGTCGCCTCATCACTCGGTACGTCCGTGCTCTTGGCCGGCTCAGCTACGCGCGAACGCGGTGCTGTACGCGGCGACCTTGGCTTTCTTGGCTCGGACATTCGGACCTCTTTTTTTGATTCTAAAGATTTATAACCGGTTTGAAGTGACCTAATGAAGTAACACTTGGGGACTTGGAATTCCAGAGGGATTCTAATTCTTAAAGCCACTCCGGCG
>JAYUBV010000368.1:0-16283 GCA_043740655.1 Pseudomonadota bacterium
GGTCCGGCGCACGGCGGTGGGCAGCGGCGGCACGAGCGGCAACCAACTCCCTTTTTCCAAGCTAGTGTGGGACAGAAGCTGCATCAGCCGGTCTTTGAACTCGGACCTGTGGGCCGGAAGGAGCCCTTCGGCAAACGTCACCGCGATGGAACGGTCCTTAGTGATGCCCAGCGGATCGGGCGAGGCGCTGAGCAATAGCCCGAGGGCCGTCAGACGGTCGGGCAGAATACCGCGCTGCCAGAGGGCGTTGGTAGAATCGTCGGTCTGATCGGGGTCGGGACGCAGCTGCAAAGATTTGGCGGAAGCCTCCACCGACCCGAGATCGCGTTTGAAAATGACTTCGAAGAGATGGCGCACGGCCACGCGCTTGGCTTCGCGGGCGTCTTCGATCACTCGCTGAAGTTTGGCGCGGTCGATTCGCAGAACCGGCGTGATCGCGGACTCGCCGTTGATCTCTTTCGAGGCGCCGTCCTTGGGCAGGGTTGACGTCAAGGCGGCTAAGTCGACGACGTCGTCGGGTGAACTATCCGGATCCGCCTCGATGCGCGCTCCGGCCAGGCGCCAGATCCCCAAAAAGTTTTTGGACTCGTAGGCGTTTACCAGTGCCGCCGCGTGATCGTAGAGCTGGCGAATGGGTAGGAGCAGCGATCCGATTTTGCCCAGGTAATTTTCCATCGACTCGTCGAAGTACAACCGGTCCAGGCGCAGATTCAAAAAGTAGTAAGTGCCGATGTAGCGGGTGAAAAGTGATTCAATAATTTCGGTGAGCGTCGTGCCGGAATCGTAAGGCAGACAGAAGCCGTCCTTCGTATTGAAGATCTGATCGTCGGTGCAATAAAAGAAGTTTTCTTGGCGCAGCCGTTTTTGCTCCGATCGGCGGGAACCGTACCCCATTTCGATGGCGGCGCTGTCGTACGTGCCAATGTCGGAGGGCTCCTGAGACGCTAGAAAGCCGTAATCCATTACGGTGGAAGATTTTGTTCCCTTCGTCAGGTTGTGGTGGCGGAGGTCGGCGGAACCCTTGAAGTTATGGCGCAATCCAAGAGTGTGACCAAACTCATGCGCCATCAACGGTAAAAAAATCTTTTGCTCGAGCACGACGGGGCTTTCGGTGGCAAAGGCCTGTACCGACGGAAGGCCGGCATCCCAACGCGTGACTCGTTCGGGGAATTCTCCTCGAAACTCTTTCTGCGAGTTTTCCAATAGCTTGGGAGGCCGAGCGTGCTGCCGCACGATCGCGGCGAGATCCGGCGCTTCCACTCGGGCGGTGGCGTAGGGTAGGTTGCGGTACGCCTTCAGCGCATCGTTCATCACTTGCGATTCGGAGGTCTTGCGATCGGGGGCCGGTTCAACCTTGGGCGGCGGTGGCTTGGCTTCGGCCGCGCGACGCCACGACTCATCGGCTAGGCGTGCCCACGCAAGCGTGCCGCCGTAGAGGTAAACGTCGCCTTTAATAATTTCACCGGTGGTCGGATCCGCAAACGTCGGGGCGTAGCCCAGAATACCGTGGTTTGTGCCGGGCGTTTTGTCGAAGACTACCACGTTGTAACGCAGATCCCCCGCTCGTTCGGCGGTGGATTCGAACGCCACTTCGAGCGGCGCTTTTTCGGTGGAGCTTTTTAGCGCTAGATTCCACTGGTCGAGCGCGCTGCGCACGCCACCCTTTAGGTGGTCGGGAAAGGTGGGATCGACGAGGTAGCGAATGGGCTTTTGCACGTTACGCAGATTCATCCATTCCTGGCTGTCGGCCTGACTGGGTTGTGCGTAGAGATCGTAACCAACCTGCGTGGTCTTAAAGAAGCCGAAACGGTTTTGCAGATCAACGGGGTAGACCTTCGGCACGTAACCCGCGGAGGCCCCCTTGGCGAGGAAGTGGTACCGCTCGCGCACGAGCGTGCCGTCGGCCAGCTGCCGGTTGACGTCGAAACGCAGCGATCCGGTTTCCAGTTGAATGTTTTCGGTGGTGGCGGAAAGCGTGTCGGGGCGAAGCTCGTCCTGCGCATCGCTGGCGCCGTCGAAGACAACGTATTCTCGCTCGGCCCACGCGCGGCGCGTTTCCGTTTCTTCCTCTTCGTGGGTGTCCTGACCGTCGGGATTTTGTTTTTTCAGTACATCCACGTTGCGCACGGTGAGGCTCATCACGATGGGCGTTCGCTCGGCGGGGCGACGGTTCTGCAAATTGGTGACGATCGATACGGCATCGAGCGTTTTCTCTTTGTTACTGAAACGGATGAGCAGATTGGTTTTAAGGAACGCGCCCGGAAGCAGGGTGGCAAATTTGGTTCCCGGCGACCGGACTTCGATGACCGATTTCAAAAAGTAAAAGTCACCCTTCAGCGCGGATTTGGGGATGCGTGCCACGTTCGATAGAACCGGTCTGGGCGGACGTTCCGACGCGCAGCTCGATAGCAACACGGCGACGATCGGAACGATGGCCAGCAACGCTACGGTCAAGTTGGAGAGGATGCGCCTCATAGGATGAACTCCGCGAAGAGCGAAACGCGGCTTAGCCGCGAGTCAAAGAGTGCAACCGGGCGAAGGTAACCCGTCGATTCGTCGAGCCGACCGGTCAGGATTTCGTGCGCTACGCCCACCCCGATTTCCGGCGAGAAGCGGTAACCCAGTCGCTGTCCTAAGCCGTAGTCGTTGCGCCACAACGTGCGGTGACTCTGCTGCAAAATGACCGACAGTTCGAGAAAGAACGACCGAAAGCGCCCTTCGGCGCTTAGCTTCTCGATGAAACCCATTTGCGGAAAGTCGCGTCCTTCCGGATTCGTCCGGAACTGCGATAGCTCGAACCACGGGGCCAGCTCCAACTGGAGCGTGAGGTCCGAATGCGGCAACGCGGTGGCGACGTTATTAAACCCCAAGCGAGCGCGGGCGCCGTCGTAGCCCCATTTGTCGAGGGCCAACGCCGAGACGAAGGGGCGGACGTCGGCGTTGAATCCTTCGCGGGTCAGCGCGCGGATGCTTCCCGTGAGCTTAAAAAATGGGACGTAGAAATTTTCATGCTTATCGAACGGACGATCGAGGCGGGCGTGGGCTTCTAAGAAACTGCCGGAGGAAAAAGGCAGCACGTATTTGGCTTCGATCCCCACGGCCGATCGGCTAGCGGTGGTATCGAGTCCGGTGCCCACGAAAGTTTTAAGCAATGCCACGGGCCACGCGACGGCGCAGACCGTATAGGTAATTAGGGTCGTTAACAAAACCCAGGGTCTTGTTAACGCTTCGTGTCGAATGAATTGTGAGGGGAACCCCTGCATGGAAGGTTAGGCGTAACAAAATTCGAGATTCAAGTCTCGAAATAATAGCGCATTGCGGCAGAGTGCCCCGCCGGTTGGGGAGGGGCACTCCCCAAGCGGCTTGAATCCTTAAAGAACCTATCCCAGGGCTTTAGCCCGAAATACCCACTTCTTCGTAGAAATAGATGGCACCCAAGATGGCCTTGCGGAAATCCCCTAAGTCCATGCTTTCGTTCTCGGAATGGGCGTTTGTGTAGGGATCTTCCACCCCGATGAGCAACGCGGGGGCGCCGCCCAGAACGCGGGCGAAAGGTCCCACGAAGGGAATGCTGCCACCGCAGCCCATGAATACGCACTCTTTGCCAAAGGCCTTCGTTAACGCCTTGGCCGCTAACCGGAACGCTTGGCCTTCAGGGTTGGTCACCCACCAATGGCCCGAACCTTCGAGCTTGAAGGTCACCTGAACCCCCCAAGGGGCGTGCTTCTTCAGGTGGTCCTGTAACATCTTTTCGACCCGCCGCTCGTCCATGTTGGGGACGGTACGGATGCCGATTTTACACCAGGCGGATTCGTTTACGATATTGGCGGCGCGTTTGCGGCTGCTCGCTTCAATCGCATTGACGCTTAACGAAGGCAGACGCGTGGTCTTGGTGAGCGGGTCGGTGTCGCCGCCAACCAGCTGCACGCTTTCCAGAATCTCGGCCTGCTTGCGGTAGATTTCGTTGGTAAAGCCAAGTTTAGCGACACTGGCTTTTTCTAGGTCGTTCATCGGCAGCACGTCGTCGTAAAAACCGGGAATGGCGATCATCCCTTTATCGTCCACGAGCGAGGCAATCATTTTGGAAAGCGCGATGACGGGATCCGGAACCGGTCCGCCCCACTGACCGGAGTGCAGCGGGTGGTCCATCACCTTCACTTCGACCTCCATCGCGGCGAGGCCACGCAGTGAAGTGGTGATGGTAGGGATGCCGGTGTCAAAGTTGCCCGTGTCGGTCAGCACGATAGTGTCGGCCTGCATCAGGTCTTTATATTTTTCGAGGAACTGCTCCAGATGTTCGGAGCCGACCTCCTCTTCGCCTTCCACGATCATCTTAACGTTGACCGGAAGTTTGCCCACGGTTTTCAAGTACGAGACGATCGCACTCGTGTGGACGATCACTCCGGCTTTATCGTCGGCGGTGCCACGGCCCCAGAGACGGCCATTTTTTTCCACCGGCTCGAAGGGCGGCGTTTTCCACAACTCGGGGCGGCCCGGGGGCTGCACATCGTGGTGCGCGTACAGGAGCAGGGTGGGTTTGCCCGGGGCGTGCAACCAGTCGCCGTAGACGTACGGATGGCAGTCCGGGATTTCCAAAATCTTACAGTTTTCTAGGCCCGACGCCTCGAGGTGGGCCTTTACCGCCTCGGCGGAACGTCGGACCTCTTCGCGCGGAAAGCCATCGAAGCTTACCGAGGGGATTCGGACTAGGGTCTTTAGCGAGTCCACGAATTCGGAAAAGTGGCTTTCGGCGAAGGTGTCTGGGGTGGTGTGGTTTTCCATGAATATGATGTACCGCTTTTGGCGCCGGCTTGCCAGCCCCCGACTGTCGGCCTATTTTAACGGCATGCCCATCCTGTTGGACGGAAGTTTAGTCGCCACCGAAGTTTACAAGAACCTAGCTTTAGAGCTGTCGCTACTGTCCTTTATTCCCAAGGTGGTTTTCGTACTCGTCGGAGAAGACCCGGCATCGCAAACCTACGTCCGCGCCAAAGAAAAAAAGTGTGGCGAGCTAGGGTTCCAGGGGGAAACGTTGAGGTTGCCCGCCTCGACCTCGCAGGACGAATTGCTAAAATTATTGCAGCGCTTAAATCGGGATCCGAGCACGCACGGCATTCTCGTTCAGCTTCCGTTGCCGGGCCATATCGACAAGCTGAAGGTGCTCACGGCGATCTCTCCCGACAAAGACGTCGACGGGCTTCACCCGGAAAACATGGGCCGCCTTTGCCGCGGCGACGCGCGCTTTAAGCCCTGCACGCCGGCGGGCGTGATCGAAATGCTGAAACATTACAAAATTCCCGTCGCGGGAAAGAATACGGTGGTCATCGGCCGCAGCGACATCGTGGGCAAACCGGCGGCGATGCTGCTGCTCGCGGAAGACGCCACCGTCACGATCGCTCATTCCAAGACCCGGGACTTAAAGGCAATGGCCAAGGCCGCGGACATTTTGATCGTGGCGATGGGTAAACCTAAGTTCGTGGGGGCCGATTTTGTGACCTCCTCCTCCGTAGTAGTCGACGTGGGGATCCACCGCGTGCCGGACGGCAGCGGTAAGGACAAGATTGTGGGGGACGTCGATTTTGAAAAGGTGTCGCCGATTGTTCACGCCATATCGCCGGTGCCCGGCGGAGTGGGACGTATGACCATTGCGATGCTGATGAAGAACGTAGTGACCGCCGCCCGGATACAGGCCGGGGCGAAATCAAACTACTGACTCTGGACTCCCACGGGGGGCTCCCCTAGCATTTGAACGCAAGTCACGGCCGGTCTGCGACCTAAGAATGTCCGGTTGGGAGGTGTCGGATCGTAGTAAACGCCGAACTCGTCCCCTTCTTTGGGCGGCGCCTCTTTGGCATCGCGCGCGGGAACTTCGCCCTCCAGGCCGAGTAGCTTCCAGACCGCGGCAACCCGTTCGTCGATTTGTTGCGGGGTAACCCCCGGGGCCCACAGGGCGTCGCGCAGGGCCCACGCTTTTTTTCCGGCGGAAAAATTGGGGTGGATGAGGATTAGCTCCACGTCGGTGATCTTGCGCAAATAGAAACTCGGTTGTTTCCCCGACGCGCGATCTCCGTAGAGGTCCGAATAGTTTTGCCGGTGCCAAGCGAGAAAGGCGAACAAACGGTCTACACGCTGCAGTCGTTCTTCCAGCGCAAGTTTGCGCGTGAGCAACGGTTCAACGTTGGCAATCTCCGTGAGGAGCGCTTTGGCCACGCTGAGCTCTCCAAACGTAATGAGTTCGTCGATCTGCTTAGCCGCCTCGATTTTTATCTGCTGGGGCGATCTTCCCGTTAAGTAGGCGAAAAGGTCGCGCTGCAGGGCCGTTATGTAAGGAACGGCATAACGGGTTTCGTTATTGATGATGAACTCTACCGATTCCTTCGTGCCCTGGTACAGCCACGACTTTGGCGACGCGATTAGCAGCGTTTGATCCTCGGCGTTATTTTGTGCATTGCTGCGGTTGAAACTACCGGTGCGAAGAATTCCTACGGGTTGCCCCGCGGAATCAATGCCCTCTTTCCCTCCGGTCTTATCGTGTTGGAGGTACATGTTTACGGGAGGCCCTTCGATTTCAAGCTGCTTGTCGACCCAGCGTTGGTAGACCCAGACCTTCACCTGATTCACCAGTTTTTGTGACCAAGGTCGAACGGTTCCGCCGAAGGGGCGGCGGGCGCTGATTCCTTGGGTGGGGCCCACGAGGCCAAAACCGGCCGGATCGATGAACTGATTGTCGACGAGCTTTGTGATCGTGAATTGCGGATGGGCTTCCAGCAGCTGCTGCTCAATCCGGTGGCCGGGCGTGTAGGTCTGCACGAAGTCGCTGTCGAACCCCGTCTTTGGGATCCAGCCGCGCAATTTATATTCGGGTTTGCCGTATTCGGCGTATGCATCGGCAATGTCCTTTTCGTAGTTAGCGTCTACCCAGGCCTGGTCGACCTTCTCTATGGCTTTTGTTTTCGCGTTGCGGACCTCTTTTATCGATAGCAGCATGATGGCCGCATCGCGGGCGTTCATATTGTGCTTTCCGTGGGTGTAACCGTGCTCGAGGATTCCGTCCTTGAAGCGAATCTGCAGGCGTTCCTCATTTTGAAGTTCGGGAATGGTAAGGCCGCCGGCGTATCCCCGCGCGTTGGCCAGCGCCACTTCGGCGATGTATCGGGCAAGATCGGGATCGAGCACCGTGAAGGCGCGGTTGTAGCGGGTGGAGCTGGTCTCTTTGTCCAGCTGATTGCCGTGAGGAACCGCATTCGCCGTTCCCTTGATCGCAAAGGCCCGCGTGACCTTTCCCTGCTCGTCCAGTTCCCCGATGATCCATTCCTTCTCGTGCATGAGCGCCACGCGGCCGCTCGGACCAATGACCGCGCGGTTCGTGGGAGGGGGCCCGGCGATGAAACGGTTCGGCAGCACTCCACCGGTGGCCCATTTGAAGCCGCGATCGAGGAATCCCTGGATCACCCGGCCGTTGGCATTGTCCTTCGGGGTAACCGTTTTTGCGCTGAGCGTGGTTTGATATTTCTCGCCGTCCTCGAAGGTCACGTCCACGGCATCGTCCAGGTGAGAGATCTGTCCCAACAATCCGTAACCCGCAAGTGCCGCCTCGTCGAACACGTCGAGAATCCGAGGGTCGCCGGGATGGTAGCGTTTATTGATGAGGAACCGTCGCTTCGCGGGCACCTTAGGATCAAACTTAAACGCGGCGTCGGGTCGTTGTTCCATGATGGCCTTAAGCGTTTCTAGTTCGAACTCCGTGATGTCCTTTCCGCTGAGGATCCGATTCGGAAACCCGGTCTTTACGGGGTTACTCACGAACATGACTCCGAACGCATCGTCGATACTGGCATTGGGTTTCATGATTACCCGTAAGGCAGGAAGCGGCTGCTCTTTGGGGCGTCGCGGGCCATCGGCTCCCCACAGGGGGTAAGTGACCAGCAATAGGATCAACGCATGAAAAAGACGACTTGGACGCACGCGGCCTCCACGGCTCAAATATATAACGCAATGCATACCAAGGTGTTTGCCTAGCCGGGTATGTTTTTTTTGGGAGCGGTGGCCGGGGATCCTTAAATCCAGCCCGAGCTTTTCCACTCGTTCAAGATCTCCGTCACCTTCAGCGACAGGTCGGCGAGCGAGCCGCTGTTTTCGATAACGATAGTCTGGCGCGTCTTTTGACGATCGGTGTCCTTTAGCTGCGATCGAATCATGGATTGGGCCAGGGCCGCGCCAATGCGGTCGCGCTCCACCACCCGCGTCGTGCGTACCGACTCGGGGGCGGAGACCAGGATGAGACCGTCAAGCCGCCGGTCGATGCCCGTCTCCATCAGCAGGGCCGCCTCGCAGATGACGAGCCGCGACCCCGCGGCGTGGGCGGCCGTCGCGCGTTTATTGAACTCTTCGGAAATGCGCGGGTGCAGGACCGCTTCCACCGCTTTACGCTTCTCCGCGTCGGCGAACAGCACGTCACGTGCTTTGGCGCGATCGAACACGCCATTACGGAAGCTGTCGTTCCCAAGGATTTTGCCGAGCGCTTCCTGCAGCCGGCGATCGTTGGTCGTGAGCTCGCGCCCAATGGCATCGAGGTTCAACACCGGAATGCCCGCGGCCTGCAGTAACTCGCCTACGGTAGACTTCCCTGAGGCGACTCCACCGGTAAGGCCGATTTTTCGGAAGTTGGTTTCCACTTAGGAATCTTAAGGCCGAACTTTTCCGGCCGCCAGCACAGTTTCACGAGCCCTACCGCCGCGACGATCTCGTAAAAGAGGGCCGGAATGCCGCCCAGGTACGACAGCGTGCGGATACCGTCGATACCACTTAGGCAAAGTAGGCACAGGGCGAAGGCGAAGACCGCGCCGCCCCACACGAGCTTGAGCCCGGTGGATGGGTCGGCCTGATCGGGGCTGATCCCGTCGGTGCTGAGTCCCGCCATGGACATGCTGTTGGAATCGGCCGCGACGACGTACGCGATGAAGGCCTTCACGAGAAATGCCGGGATGATGAGAAACGCCAGCGGCAGCTTCGCCAGCACCGCGTAGAGCAGGGCCTCCGGTCCGTGGGTCTGGAGCAACCCCACGAGGTCACCCCCGGCGCGTTGGAACGCTAGGGCCGAGCCCCCGAAGATCGACATCCACACGAGCGAGAAGGCAGCCGGGAAGAGGACGTTGACGAAAATGAACATCCTCACGGTGTAGCCGACGGCTATTCTTCCCAAAAAAGCCGAGGTGACCGGCGCCCAGGCGAGCCATACGCACCAGTAAAACACGGTCCAGCTCCGCGGCCAGGGGTCGTCGGCGCGGAACTCGGATAAAAGCGCCCGGCTCGTGAAGTGGGTCAAGAACTCCTTCGTGCCGTCGACGGACAGGGCGACCATCTCGGAGAACGGGCCGGTTGCTATCATGAAGACGGCGAGTCCTAGAAAAAAAATCGAGTTAATGTTCGACAGGTAGGTCACCCCGCGGTGTAACCCCGAGAGGGCCGACGCGATGAAGGCGAGTAACACGACGAGCCCGATGCCGGTCCACAACGGGGCCGCACTCTTCCAGCCGAAGAGGTGGGCTAGGCCACCGGAAAGGGTGAGAATTCCCGTGGCGAGCGAAGCCGCCATGCCGGCGACTAACGCGAAGAGACACAGCGCATCGATTGCAGATGAGAGCCTTCCCGAGAGTTTCCGCCCCAGCACCAGCGACAGAGGGGAGGATAGGCTGAAGGGCAGCCCCAGATTGTAAAACGCGATGGCGAAGAGCAAGGCCGGCAGCGCGTACATCGCGCACGGCAGAATCGTCCAGTGCAGGTACACCGTCGACAAAGCGAAGCGCATCGCTTCCGGTGAATTTGGCGTGAGGCCCAGTGAGATGGGCGGATGGCTCGAGTGGGTGATGGGCTCGGCCATCGCCCAGAAGAGAATCCCGACGGAAGCGATGTTGCACAACGAGATGGTGCCCCAGCTGAAGCGGCTTAAAAGCGGCTTCGAGCCTTCTCCGCCGATCGTCATCCCGCCGAGCGGCGAGACGAAGACTGCCGTTATGACGACGAGGGCGAAGAGCGCCGTGTAGGCGAAGACCGGGGAGAGGCGCGTGAGCAGCTCCGTATTCCACGCGTTCAGCGTGGTGACAAACGGCCCCGGAAACCCTATGGCGAGCGCCAGCACGACGAGAATGAGGGCCATGGGCGGCCAGAAAACCCACGGGCGTAGTTTTTTCATTTGGCCACCCAACGGGCTTTCGTTCGGGCGATCTCGTTACGGTAGAGCGAAATGCCTTCGTCAATGCCCATGCCGGGCTTCACCAACAGTGCGGTCGGACGCGTGGCCAAGCCGACGTGTACGGAGGCGCGCGACGAGAGGTCCGTCTCGATGCAGCTTCCACCGAGCAGCGAATCGACGCCGCGGCGACGGCAAAGTTGGACGGCATCCACCGAATGGTGGAGGGAACCAAGGTCCGGCATCTTAATGTGGATCATGTCCACCGCGTCGGCCTCAATGAAGGCCTCGATGTCTTCGATCGTATTGGCCCACTCGTCGGCGACGATCGCTACCTTCACTTCCGCCAAGGCCAGAGCCTGGCGCAACGTTTTCAAAGCTTCGATTTGTTCGTCGCGCGAGGGGGCGAACACCGCGCTTTCGAGCCGCACCGAATAGCCCGCGCCGGCCTGGGCCAGCCTTTGCCCAAACGCGACCTGGTCCTCTACGTTAGGAAACACGCGCCCGACCGCGCCGTGCACGTCGAAGTGCAGCGTCGGCCGGTACGAGGGAGGGGCCAGCTCTTTAAGCCGCGTGACGACGGCCGCCACCCACGCCAAAAATATTTCTCCGATCGCACCAAACTGATTTTCAAAATCGTCGACCTGTCCGTGGGGCAGCGCTTCAAGGCGGTTTACGATCATCTTATCGACGTTATGGGTGCGATCGTTACCGCAGGAACCCTGCAGGGCGACGGACTGGTCGTTGCGCGGAATGCCCCACTCGGTAGCGAGCACCTCGGCCGGCGTTTTCTTGGCGTACGCGGCGATGCCGAAGAGCAGCGCCTGGCTCATGCCGTAGCGGATGGCCGCCGGTAAAATCAAAGCATCGAGCTCGGTGGCGGCTTCGCGGAAGCTGACCACCCGTTTGCCCTTCCACGACTCGAACGCCGCGTGGATTAGCTCGGCCCCTTCGGTGGCTCGGAACACCGGTTCGCGCCCCGCCTTGCCCGCGTAGGAAACACCGACGCAGTCGCCCCAGGCGACGCTACCGTCGTCAAGGCACAGCCCCACCGACAGCGTTTCGGCCACTTCGCGTACAAAGGTAAAACCCGGCGTGACGGCGACGGTCCGCCATCGATCGCGGTCGGGAATGGAGGTTTGGTGCAACGCCGCGATGTCATCGCAGTAGTACGCGCCTTGGCCACGGGCCGTGAGAATGTCTAGGATGACGGGCATCGTGTTCCCTTTAGTCTTTCGGTGTTTCGGGGTCGAACCGCACCCAGATCGATTTCGTGCGCGTGTAAGCGTCTAACGAGTGAATCGCCATCTCTTTACCCCAGCCACTTTGTTTGAAACCGCCGAAGGGGGCGGCGAAGTCGTAGCAGCCGTAGTGGTTGACGAAGACCTGACCCGCATCGAGCATTCCCGCCATGCGGTGAGCGCGCGAGAGGTCGGCGGTATAAAGTCCGGCGGCCAAACCGTAGATGCTGTCGTTGGCGATACTGACCGCTTCGGCTTCCGTACGGAAGCGGGTGACCGCCAGCACGGGGCCAAAGATCTCTTCCCGTGAAATGCGCATGCCGGGCTTTACGTCGGTAAAGATCGTCGGCCTCACGAAGTAGCCCAAATGATTACTGCCGGCGGTGTCGCGTTCGCCCCCGATGGCTAAGCGGGCGCCTTCCTCCCGGCCGATGGCGATGTAGCCTAAGACCTTTTCTAAGTGCGCTGCGTGGGCCTGGGGCCCCTGGGTCGTAGTCTCGTCGAAGGGGTTGCCGCAGACGACGGCCCTGGCCTTTTCTACCAGCGCTTCGATGACCCGCGAGTAGATCGCGTCCTCAACGAGGAGCCGGGTCGGCTCCGAGCACTTCTCGCCCTTATGGCTGAACATCGCGGTGAAGGCGCGCTGAATGGTGGCGTCCAGATGGGGAGCATCCGCGAAGAGCACGTTGGGCGACTTACCGCCTAGCTCCAGCGTCACCGTTTTAAGATTGCTGCTGGCCGATCCTTCCACGATCTTTTTTCCGATTGCCGTCGAACCGGTGAAGGAGATCTTATCGACCGCTTCGTGTTTCGACAGCGCTTCACCGGCGATGCGGGCACCGGTTACGACGTTGAACACGCCGGGAGGGAGAACCTTGGCTTCGTCGAGAATGGCGGCCAACCGGATTAGCGTTAACGAGGTAAAGGGCGATGGCTTCACGACGACGGTGTTGCCCATCGCCAGGGCCGGGGCGATTTTCCAACACGCCAGCAGCAGCGGGAAGTTCCAGGGTACGATCAACGCGCACACCCCCACGGGTTCGCGCTTGGTGAAGTTTAAGAAGCCCGCCTCGGCCGGGGCGGTCTCGCCGTAGATCTTATCGATCCAGCCGGCGTAGTAGTCGAAAACGTCGGCACTTTCCGGAAGATCGTCGAAGTAGGACTCGACGTACGTCTTTCCGTTGTCGAGCGTCTCCAAAGTGGCAAGCTCCGCGCGGTGTTCGCGGATTAAGGCGCCGATTTTTTGCAGCCGTTCCGCGCGCTGACGGCGGGTTAACCGCTTCCAGTCGCCTTGGGTGGCAAGCTTTGCGGAGGCAACCGCCGCGTTCACATCACTTGCCGAGGCGTCGCCGATCCTCCCCAGCGTTTCTCCATTGGCCGGGTTCAAGGTAGTGAAGGATCCGCCGGTGGCGTCTTTCCATTCGCCGTCGTAGTAAAGACGCTTGGGCTTAGCGAGCCAGTCCTTGGCCCAGGTCAGTTTCGGAGGAGTCATTTTTTCGTTCATAGGTTCTCCGTGGGAGGAAGCCGCTCGGTACGGCCGTAACGGATACGGCGCAGGTGATCGCTACTAACCACCCCCGGCTGGGTATCGAAACCAAAGAGCCCCATCAGGCGGCTCACCTTGCCGTGAATCGGCGTCACGCGGTGAATGGAGTGGCGCCCCTTGAACAGCACTAGGGTGCCCGGCGCATTGGCGATCTCCACGACCCCTTCGCGGGATCCGGCGAGTAGCGCTTTCACCTTTTCATAATTCTCTTCGCGCGAGTTGCGAATCATCGGTACGTACTCGAACCGGCCGCCTTCATCCGCACTTTGGATCGCCAGCGACGACACGAAGTCGGTCTGGTCGAAATGCCAGCGCAGGTAGTCTCCGTCCTTCATCACCGCGAGGTTTAACGCCCCCATCGGATCTCCGTAGCGAAAAATTTTTGGCAGCTCGAGCACCCGGCCGATGAACTGCATCAAGGGATCCCATTCGAATACTTTACGCAGGGCCGAGTTAGTGGGGAACTGATCGTAAGCGACCGCGCCGAGCGACGTCGGTTCGGTGGCACGGCGGACGTGATCCGCGGGCAGCGTGGCTTCGGGAGTGTCGAGGTAAGCGTTGCCGACCAAGGCGTTGTGGAACGCCGTGTTTTCCAGACGGACGGCATCGGCGATAAGGGCTTTTAGCCCATGGCCCGTCACAAAGTTCTTCAGCTCGCACGCACCGGTTTCAGCAATCTTCGCCTGGCAGTCCTCGACGAGGAACTGCGCCTCCGCCGACGCGAGTAATTCGATCGGGTAGTGCCCCAAATTAACGATTTCACGGGCGGATAGATCCGCCCCCACGTAGCTTTCCGCCTTCATTCCATTCCTCCCGAGTAAACCCGGCATATTCGAGGTGCTCCCAGTCGTAAATGGGGCAGATAGAGGGGAAGAAGAAATTGGGGACAGTTTGGTCGCTTACGGGGAAGTGAGTGGGAAATAGGGGCGAATCGGCCTAAAAGCTCTGGCGTTTTGAACGGCTGGCTTTCCGCATGGCTAACTTTGCCGACTTTTTAAGCGGTTTGCGGGAGGCCACCCGGGCGGTCGAGATCGGGCTTCCGGTGCCACCCCAGGCAAAGGCTACGCGTTTTTCCTTAACCCGCGTCGGGGAGAAGTTCTTGCGGTGCATGCCCGCCAGCACTTCGCATTGGCGCTTGTTGGCCAGATCACTGCGGAACGAGGTGGATTCCACGGCCCCGGTATGGAGCGTCTCTTTGATCGAAATGGCACACTTGGGCGCCGCGAACACGGATCCGGCCGCAAGGCTCATTACCATCAGAATACGGGTGAAATTCAGCATGCTCAAAAGTCCCTCGGCTAGTTACCTATACAAGCCGGATGCCATCTCGCGAGGGGGATTTGAGCGTACGGCTGTCCCCCATTCTTTACGTTAGCGCCAAAAAGTGTCACCGGCGTGACGAGAATGTGGAGGTTTTCGCGCCCATTCTAAGGCCGGGGATAGTTCGAGCGGGGAGAGAAAGGGAATCTGTCCGCTCGTCGTGCCTCGGGCGAGTGGGTCGGTATGAATACCGTTTTGGTCGGGCCCTGCGGAGTCCTTCGCGGCCGGGAATTCCCTCCCTTCCCGCCGGTCGAACTTTTTAGTCCTTATGCTTGGCATCCGCAGCGGTCTTGAAGGCCGGGATCATGACCACGATGCGCGGGTCAATGGCCTTGCTGTCGCGGACCTTCACGTCCCAATTGTCGGAAATCAGATTGAAGGCGGGCCGTTTCATTTCGATCACGATGTTGCCCGCCTTGTCCTTAAGCGTGAATTTTGTCGAGAAGAGTTCAAGCTTATCGGACGTCGCGATCTCCCGTCCGTTGGCGTCGAGGATGGAGTACTCGGTGGAGACTTTAAAGAGCGATTTGAAGATCTTCTCCTGAATGGTGCCGATGAGTTTCCCATTGGCGTCTTTGATATCAACCGTGCTCCCCAGCGAGAAAAACTTGGCCTGCGCCGTACTTTGGATCTTTCCCGAAGCGTCTTTGTAGGTAAAACCGGTAGTCAGTGAGAAGATTTTTTCGTCCAGCGTTCCGTAGTTCTTTCCCCCCTGGTCGATAGTGAACCGGGTAGCAAATAGCGTGAGCGCCTTTTGGTGAACTCGGAACGAGGAGGGTAGTTCCGGTGGGTTCGACGCGTCGGCCGGGGGCGCGGTGGGGCGGGCTTGCCCGCGTCCGTATGGCGCGTGCTCAGCCTGTAGCGGGCCGTTAAAGAACGTCAGGAGCAGGGTAACGGTAGCCAGGGTCGTCGACAGAGAGAAAGGTTTCATGGGTATCTCCTTAATGACATTGTGCAGATTTATCCACTTTGCGGATGAGAAATTTGGGGTGAAATGGCGGAGTCGGCTGGTTTCACGCGGTTAGCGGCGGGCACGGTGTGCCAACTGGCGCAGTTCTGTTTTTCGGGCCCGCATGTTAGCCTTTCTCAAATTCAACAGGGGGACTTCAATGGCTCGTTTCATTCTGGGGTTGGCGGCGGCGTTACTCGTTTCGACGCCGGCGTTCGCGTTCGATCACACCCACGCGGCGTGGGATCAGTGGCTTAAGAAATACGCCAAGGTAAATGGGCCGGTCACGACGGTGGATTACGCGGCGGCGAAAGAAAAGCCAGATGGGCTAAAGTCCTATACACAGACGCTGGAACAGGTGACTCAAGCGGAGTTCGACAAGTTTAACGACCAGCAGAAGATGGCGTTTCTTATCAACGTGTACAACGCCTTTACCGCGAGTCTGATTGTGGAACACTATCCGGTGAAGTCGATCAAAGACCTCGGGGGAATCTTCTCTAGCCCCTGGAAGAAAAAGTTTTTCAAGTTGTTCGGCGAAGAACGGTACTTAGATCACGTCGAGCACGAGTTACTGCGCAAGCTGTGGCAAGAGCCGCGCGTTCACTTCGCGGTGAACTGCGCTTCGAAGGGGTGTCCCGCGTTGCGCGGCGAAGCCTTCGTAGCAACGAAGCTTGAGGCACAGCTTGAAGACGGGGCGGTAAAATTCTTAAGCGACAAGAGCCGCAATCGCTACAACGAGGCTGAAAACAAAATGTACCTCTCCAAGATCTTTGACTGGTACGGCGAGGACTTCGTGAAGAAGGTCGGATCGGTGCAGGGGTTCGTGGCTCCGCGCATGGTTGGCGGCACGTTGCAGGCCAAAGCGGTGAAGGCCGAAATCGCGTTTAACGACTACGACTGGACGTTAAACGAATCAGGCTCGCGTGCGAGCGCGAGCCATTAGCCCCTGGAACAACGGGGGACATCAGTCAGTCAGGGCAATTTTCTTAATCGTGACCGTAAACTTGGATTTGGTGTCGTCGCCGTCGGCGTGAATCC